>JAABXR010000181.1 GCA_011776225.1 Phycisphaerae bacterium | reverse complement strand
GATGAAAGCGTATCAAGACATCATGCCAGGATTTACCAGGATCCCTTTGGACGTTGGATTGTAGAAGACCTGAAAAGTCGCAATGGTGTGATAGTCGAGGGACAACGCATTGAGGCCCATGCTATATTGCCCGGCCAGACAGTCAACATTTCACATTACACCCTGTCTTTATCTGAGGAATCCGGCCCGCATATACGCCCGGGCTCGTCGATTGGAAGTACGATTTCGGTTATTGACAAAGGTTTGGAAGAAGACATCGTGCCCTACAGGGCTGACCACGCCACAATCCTCTCACCCGCATTGATGCAGCATCTCAATGAAATGACAAGTCACTTATTGAAATTGACAAGCCCCTCGGATTTGTACGCAGAAGCATGTATGCGTCTGGCTCAATTTTTAGATACGCTTGTAGCTATCGTGAGGTTACCTCGCATCTCCGAACCTCTGCCTCAGTCCCCTGAGATCCTTGCCTGCCAGTTCGGTACTCAACAGAGAGAATTTGATAATTTGATGCAGCCATCCAATCTGCACCTTTCCAAGCGTGTACTTGATGCGGTTCGATCGGCGGATACCCCCATAATGGCAGGTAGCAAGGTTTCTTCAGACCAGAAAATGATGTTGACCGTTGTTGACGAACACGACCCGCATATCGTTTTTGCCGCGCGTGTAAACGACCTGGGCAATGCTTTCGACGCATTATACCTGGATATCCTGCAGGATAAAGCACCGAAGGAAATGTTTGACTTTGTGGAAGCGGCTGCCCGGCAGATAAATTTTGTACAAAAAACGCTTTTTTTTACTGAATTGCAAAAGCGGGAAAAAGCACTCAGGGAAGCCAATATACAACTGAAAGAAAAAGACCGTATAAAGGACGAGTATGTTGCACGAGTTACGCACGACATAAAGGGCCATCTCTCCGCCATACAAAGCTGTCTTCACATAGCGATGGATCAATCTTCCGGCCCCCTGAATGAGAAACAATCTGATTTTCTAAGCCGTTCACGCAGGCGGACCGCTCAGCTCAGTGATTTCGTAAACGAATTGCTAAACCTGACACAAATGAGACTTAGTGGGCAGTTACAAATGGCTTCTTTCTCCCTCCCGGCCTGTATTACAAAGGCGCTGGCAACCGTGGAAAGAAAAGCGCAGGACAAATCGATAACAGTAACATCCAATATTGACCCGACAGTAGAGCTAATCGTTGGCAATCAATTCTCAATTAACGAAATGATAACCAATTTGCTCTTTAATGCAATCAAATACACCCCTGAGAACAAGACAGTTCACATCGAAGCAAAAGACCTTGGTGATAACATTCAAATAGATATTTCAGATACTGGTATTGGCATACCTGCGGACGAACTTGGAAATGTATTTGAAGAGTTCTTTAGAGCCAGCAATGCCAAGTCGTTGGAAAAAGACGGCACTGGTTTGGGACTTTCGATAGTAAAGCAGATAATAGAAAGGCATGGTGGAAATATTTCTGTTAAAAGCCAACAGGGCCAGGGATCAACATTTACTGTAACTTTACCTAAGAACAACCAAACTTAGGATTGATACCCCTTCTCTTAAGAAGTGAAAACATAATGTGAATGAGAAACTCAAAACAGTTGCTTTATAAAAAGTGTATGGTAATATAGAAAATTATGTGCTCAGTTGCATAGGTAGGCTATTTCCCGAAATGAACCATTTGTTGAAAGCTTGCGAGGTAAATAATGGAACAGGCAAAGATTGTGATTGTGGATGATGACCAGGATATAAGGGACACATTGCAGCATATCTTGGAAGGCAGGCAGTACACGGTTATAACCGCTACCAACAAAGAAGAAGGTCTGGAAAAAGTCAGGACCGAAAAGCCCGATTTGACTATGCTTGACGTCATGATGGAAACATGGCAGGATGGCTTTGAAATGGCAAGGATCTTGAAAAAGGACCCAAACCTTAAGGGTATGCCCATTCTGATGCTCACCGGCGTCAGGGACCAGACCGGCATTGACTTCAAATCCACAGCTGGCGATCCGACTTGGCTGCCGGTAGATGGATTCCTGGAAAAGCCGGTAGAACCGAACGTTTTGCTGGCTGAAGTTGAAAGACTGCTGACCGAGAAAACCCAGGATAGCCCCGTCGACTAACAATACCGGGCTATGATATGAGCCGCGAAAAAGTCGCCGGTCACATTGTTTTGCTCGTATTAATTCCTCTCAAACACCATTTGCGACAAGAACTGAAATCGTAAAGGCTTGTTTCATAAACGTTACAACTTATAACGTAAGCAAAAATATAACTATGCCGCCTCAAACGCAATAGTCGTTTTCACCTCCGGCCGCAGCGAATTATGAATCGGGCAATAACGTTCGCCCTTCCGAAGCACATCCAATTGCTCTTCAGTATACTGCTGCGGAAGAACCAGCATCGTGTTGATCTCCTCCAGGATCGGTTCATTTTTCGCCCAAACCGGCGATACTGTAATCTTCGCCCCTGCAATATCAAAACCACTTTTTTTGGCAGCAATATCCATTGCCATAACTACACAGCTTGCGTATCCCGCCACAAACAAGTCCTTTGGGGACGGCCCCTTACCGGTCCCACCACAACTTGCAGGTGCGCCTATGGCCTGAGTGCCGCTGTCAGGCAATTCAAACTTAGCGTTCATGGATCCTTCGTATGTAACAGTGATTTCATTTAACATTTGATTTTTCCTTTCGTTTAAGCTAATAGGTTGTATTTTCCGGCCTTCATAGAACGGCAGTTACCAGCTTCACCCACTTTACCATACCACTTGGCCTCTATCCTTCGCTTCTTATCAATAAAATACTCAGCTACCCATCTGTAATTCCAATTGCTCCATGCATTCAGCCATAGCCTCAACAAGTTCTCTTTGGCTGAACGGCATTTCCTCTTCCTGTAGAAACGTAAGCAAGTCATCCGGCCCTGTGGTTTCCAACGCCTTTTTGCGGAAACTTCGGTCTTGTCTCATTCTTTCAACAAATCTGCGAGCATTATTAATTGTCATAATTCATCCTTTGGTTTCAGTCTGAGGTTCACTCACACATACAAGTAGGCTGTGACACTGACTCGCATGGGGTACCATCCCTCAAACTGGCCAAAACCTTGTCAGCCACCAACCGAGCTAAATCTTCCCTTTCAGCTTGCGGGATCTCGTCGACCAGCATTGTGTTTGAGTATTTTCTTTTTTTATTGTACATAGGTAGGGCATCGAATTGGATCATGTTTTCGCGGCCGACAATGTTTTTCATAATCCGGCCGTGACAATGCATGAAACAACCATCGATAACAACGACTTTGTTGGCCTTCCGGGCCCATTCTGCCATTGCCGAACGTGGTGCCGTAAACATTTCTCCGTGGCATCCGCGGCTGTATGGCTCTTCCTTTGCCACCATATGGGCCGCAACTCTGGCAATCTCTCCCCGAAAACACCCTCCCTCGCATGAAATGACGGGAATTCTTTCCTCGGCGATCATCTTGTTCCCGACAACCTCACCAAGAGGACACACTGCCTTCATGCCTTCTACCTCAAGGGCGAAATTTTGTTTTGATTCGCTCATAATAATATTCTCCTTTCTTTTTGGTTAATTTTCTCAATCCTCTAATTGATTCTTTACTTATGGTTTTCTTTATATTTGGACTATGGTCTTTTTGTTCGTTATGGAAATGCAAGCATCATTCTATGCTGCGCCATATTCTGTTCATCCTGCTCATCATTAAAAGCGCGAAAGTCCCCATTAAAATCAAAAAACCGGCTGCACCCATCCATAATATCCTGGTTACCTCAGCATCCAGATAGTAACCCAGCAGCAAAAGCAAAATCCCCAGTACCACCGGTATCAATGGAAACCACCTGCATCCCTTCATACATTCAGCCATCATAGAGCGGCAGTCGACACCTTCTCCGGCACTTACACAGCATTGTCCGGCCATCCCTGCAAAACCTTGCACTCCACAGCAGGAGATATCGGGATTTTTATTCTCAGTTTCGTTATCGTTTGTTCTGTTTTCATTTGTTTCCATCGTATCGTCTCCTTTCTAACTTTATAGACGAGGCCCAATCAGGAAAGGATACACCTTATACCTGGTAAATTTGCAAAATGCTCATTATATCCACTCGCCCAATATGACCGCACAGGCCATCCCTTGGTGCTGTCATTGAACCAGCGGTTCAAGAAATGCTCTGTTTCTTTTGTTGCTTTATGGGCTGTTTCGACCGGACCTGCTGCGATTTTTTCTTTCTTTTCCATTGTATCATTTCCTTTCTACCCTTATAGACGAGGGCCGGTCAGGAAAGGATACACTTATGCTTCATTTTTTTCAGAATCTTCGCTTTTTCTATCGCAGGCTAATTCATTGTCTTCATTGCGATAGAATTCGCAGCCGGCCTCGAATTCCTCTTTCAGGCGTGCTCTTGCGCGGTGCAGTCGGATTTTGACGGTATCAAGACTTACTCCTAATACGTCGGCAATATCCTGGTTTTTCAAATCTTTCAACTCGCTCAGTATTATGACGGTTCGATAATTCTCCGGCAGCTTATCAACAAACTCCCGGATACACTCGTTCATTTCATTCCTTATTGCTTCTCGCTCCGCTGTAAGGCTGGTTTCCATACAGATGCCCTTATTTTCCGCCTCGGCATCATCACCCGGAGCTTCCAGTGATACTCTCTTGGTACCTTCCTGAAACGACCTGCTGTGTATTTTGTCCAAAGCCGCATTGGTAGCGATTTTATATATCCATGTAGACAGGCTCGATTCCCCCTTGAAGCCTTCGAGGCCTTTATTCACCTTGACAAAAACTTCCTGTGTCACATCTTCGGCTTCTTCCTTGCCCACCATCCGCTCTACATAACGGCCGACCTTCTTATAAAATTCATCATAAACGTCATCGAATCCCAACTTGCTCTTATCCATTTCAAACCTCTAATCCCCCAGATTCTTTGCCAATTCTTCGCCTGCCTTAAATGCCTTCTGTAAACTCTTTTCATCAAGCCCGGTTTCCGGCTTCTCACCAACCATACCAAAATATAAGGACTTCACCACCCTGGCCCCCATAACTTTCGCCATGTATTTTAACGACTTTGACGTACCTGATAATATCAGCCTCCCCAGCCATGCCGGAGGGGTAAATGATGTCACTATGACAGCCTTCTTGTTTAGTTTGTCATTCCTGAATTTCGGCCCTGCAATCTTGCCCCATGGCCAGTAGGCGTAAACAGCTAATCTTTCCATAAAACGTTTCATTACAGCTGTCACCGTACCTAAATTTACCGGAGAACCGAGAACATAACCATCGGCCTTGTCAATCTGCTGCAATATTTCTTCCATGTCGTCATCGTAAACGCAGTCTCCCCTTTTGTCTCCGGGCTGCTGCATACAACTGCGACAGTTATTACAAAACTCGATTTGCTTTTCGGTCAGATAAATCTTTTCAGTCTTCGAGCCAACGGATTCGGCGCCCTTGAGTATTTCCGTCACGGCCGTATCTATTACCCTCCCCTTTCGATAGCTGCCCACTATACCAATGATTGTCTTACCCATCGTTATGTTGTTGTTTTCCTTTCCAACTGCTTTGAAAAAAATCACGGTCTAAAGAAGTACCGTCAGTTCGGCTTCACTGCTTCAATAGTTGCTGAAACTACATAATCCTCAATCTTGCTCTCAGGAAACCACTCACGGATAAGCTCTTTGCTCCCTGCAATTGGTTGTATACGAATGTCGATAAAACCGGCCTCTTCCAGCATTGTCTTCAATTCATCTATCTGTGCCGCTCCCGCAACACACCCGGCGTGGAGTTCAATACTCTCTTTTATATGTGCCGGCATCGGCGCTGTGGCAACTACGTCCGAGATTGCAAGCCTTCCGCCACCCTTCAAAACGCGAAAGGCCTCTTTGAAGACACTTGGTTTCTCCGGTGATAGATTAATAACACAGTTGGACATTATCACATCGACGGAACTGTCCGCGGCTGGTATATGTTCAATTTCTCCCAGCCTGAACTCCACATTGTCCGCCTTTGTCTTTTCTGCATATTCACGGGATTTGCTTATCATCTCAGGCGTCATATCAACACCTATAACCCGGCCTTCCCGCCCTACCGCTTTGGCCGCAAGAAAACAGTCAATCCCGCCCCCGCTGCCCAAATCAAGAACAGTTTCACCTGCCTGCAAAGACGCAATTGCATGAGGATTTCCGCACCCGAGCCCCATATTTGCGCCTTCCGGCACCTCCGCCAATTCTTCTGCCGAATAACCTACCCGGGCTGATAATTCCGTCAAACCTGGGCCCTTTCCGTCACCACAGCAGGATGGAGGATTATATCCACAACTCGAAGAACCTGTTTTTGCTATTTCGCCGTAGTTTTTACGAACAGCCTGGCGAATTTCATCATCTTTCATACTTTGCATTTTTCTTCCTTTATATAGTGTATTTATACAACAAAAATAACGTATCCTGTTATAAAAGTCAAAGACTCCCACAAGAAATGTAAGATAAGCTGTAAAAGTACCTGAAATTGATTTTACCACTTACCTCTGATATACTGAGCCTTCTCAATGAGTGGCAAAACAGTACATATTAAATCATTCGGGTGTCAGATGAATAAGCTGGATACGACCCTGGTAAACTCTGCGCTTAAAGATTCTGGTTTTGCCCTTACCGACCGCGTCAAAGAAGCAGATGTTGTTTTGATAAATACATGCTCGGTCCGGGAGCACGCTGAACAGCGCGTTATCTCACACCTTGGCCATCTTCAGCACATCAAGAAAAGTCGCCCTGACATTGTGGTTGGTGTCATCGGTTGTATGGCCCAGCGCCTCGGGAACAAATTGCTCCAACACGATGCCGTCGATATCGTCTGTGGGCCTGCACAGATACCACAATTAACAAAACTCATAACACAAACCCTCAAACAAAATCAGGAAACAATCTCAGTAACGGAAAAGATCCGAAAAGGAACCGATGAAAGTCAGGCACTGGCCCTTGAAGATTTCGAATCTGCTTATGGAACTCATGATAAACAAATACCAGGCCAGGCCTATGTTCGCATAATGCGAGGCTGTGATAATTTCTGCTCCTATTGCATCGTCCCGTACGTACGCGGCCCAGAGGTCTCTCGCCCGCCCGAAGCGATTATCGAGCAAATCAAAAAACTTGCCGAAGCGGGGATAAAGCAGGTAACTCTGATCGGCCAGAAGGCAAATTCATATAAATACAAAAGTGGCGACAAAACATATTGCCTCGCAGACTTGCTCCGAACGGCATGTGACATCGAAGGAATCGAATGGATAAGGTTCGTCACCAGCTACCCTTCTGAAAAATTCTTCGAAGAAATCTTACAGGCAATGGCGGATTTGCCGAAGGTTTGTAATTACCTCCACATGCCCGCACAGAGCGGCTCAGATAAAATCCTCCGCGCGATGAACCGTCATTACACAGCCGCCCAATATCTTGAAATGCTGTACAAAGCGAGAGATATCGTCTCTGAAATTGCAATTGCAGGTGATTTTATCGTTGGTTTCCCGGGCGAAACAGATAACGATTTCGAAGCGACCGTCGACCTTGTCAAAAAGGCACGATATAAAAATTGTTTCATCTTCAAATACTCGCCACGCCACGATACAATCGCTGATAAAAGATTAGCCGATGATATCCCTCTTGAAGTAAAGAAAAAACGAAATATCGATCTCCTCGCTATTCAGGAAGAAATAAGCGGTCAACTTAGTGCAGAGTATTTAGACAAAAAGGTAAAAGTCCTCGTCGAGGGCCTGAGCAAAAAGCCACACTTGGATTCCGCACAAAGTAACGGCAATCCACAACTGATCGGCCGAACAGAAACAGACTACATAGTCGTCTTCAACGGTTCCCAATCACTGTCGGGACAATTCGCACAGGTAAAAATAACAAAAACCTCACCCCTGACTTTGTTTGCACGACTTATGTAAAATTTTTATAATATCATAAAAAGGGGTTTTTTTTATGAAAAAGCTGACGGACAAAAAAGCCTATATCTGCGACATGGACGGCGTCATCTATCATGGAAACAGGCTCATAGAGGGTGCCCGCGATTTCGTGGACTGGCTCAAAGCCGAAAAGAAAAAATTCCTGTTTTTAACGAACAGCAGTGCAAGGTCTCCTAAGCAGCTTCGAAGACATATTGCCGATATGGGAATCGAAATCGGCGAGGATCATTTTATGACATCCGCGCTTGCAACGGCAAGTTTCCTGGCCGGTCAACATCCTGAGACACGTGTATATGTCATAGGAGAGTCCGGCCTTATTAATGCCCTCCACGACAAAGGTTTCTGCATCGACCAAACAAATCCGGACTACGTCATCGTCGGCGAAACCCGTACCTACAACTATGAGCAAATTGAGCACGCCATTCGCTTCGTGCTCAGAGGCGCAAAACTAATCGGCACAAATCCCGATGTAACCGGTCCCTCGGAAGCCGGTATTGTGCCCGCATGTAGAGCTCTAATATCACCCATCGAACTGGCCACCGATAGAAAGGCATATTTCATCGGCAAACCAAATCCACTTATTATGCGGCACGCCATTAAAAAGATTAAATGCCGCAGGGAAGATACTCTGATCATCGGCGACAGGATGGATACAGACATTATCGCAGGCATTGAGTCTGAGATTGAGACCGTGCTGGTTCTGACTGGTATTACNNCAAAGCGCTATTTCCCAAACAGAACTGACGACATCTGAACAATACGGAAATTGCCGATCAGAAACAGACTACATTGTCGTCTTCAATGATCCCCCATCACTGGCTGTAAAAATCGAATATGTAAAAATAATGAAGGCCTCACCCCTTACCCTCTTCGGCCGGCTCGAGTAACAAGCATAGATTAATTTAGGTACTTCTCTAACCGGTTCCCTTGACCATTTCCAAAATAGCCGATGGCATCTGGACAACGCAGAAATAACCGAACACCAGAAAGGCGATTATCAATCCAACTGCAAATACACGGCTCGGCCGGAGCACTCGCGCTGCCTCGGCGCTCAGTAGCTTCGGCATTATAACGAACAAACCTACCGCAACCAAAATCGCCTGCAGAGGTGTCAACAATAAGCCGTCTATCAGCGCCGCACCCTGGATTAATTGTACAGGCTTTTTCGTGAAGCAAAAAATGATAACCAGATTCGCACACAAAAAGAAAAGCAGGAACAATCTGAATTGTTTCTTCCAGGCGAACTTCTTATTAAAGCCCGGTATACAAATCCTGCACGAATCCGCCAGCAGTCTTGGCCAGCCCGCAAGTTGACCTATCTGTGTCGAAATCAGCGCCGCCGCCCCTCCTAACATAAACAGAAAACCGCCTACAGGCCCCCATCCTTTGGAAAAAAGCCGCGAAAGCTCAATCGCCACCTGCTCCTTTTCCGGAGCGATCTCAGTAGGCCGTAGAATACCTGCGCCGGCGATGAAAAAAGCGCTCGTAACAACTACCCCTATCACCATCGCTATCGACGAATCGACATAAAGCACCCTGCACCACTTTTTTATTTTCTCGGCACTCTCTCGTCCCATCTTTCTTAACATCGATACATCGGCCGGCCTGCCATACCCCCTGCCTGCCGCCGCCCCGTAACCGGCTCCCAGCACCCAATACGTATACCAAACCTGGCTGGCAAATCCACCTGCCCCCCAGCCTAACAAGGGCAGTATCTCCTTCCATGGATTATCACTGATATTTTCCATCGATGCCGCCCATTCAGGAATCTCCGGCACACCGAACCTAAGACTGCCCAGCAATTCGCCGATACCGGGAAACACATGAGCTGCTACGTACATCACGCCTACCACGACAATCAGCACGAGAATGCTCATTACAATTTTTAGAATATTGAATCTCCCGGACCACACAACCGCCACTGCCGCGATCGTCACCACCCACCCGCACAATGCCGGAAACGAATTACCGACCTGTTCAGCTGTCACATTGAGCTTCTCCAGAGGCACAAGGTTCACAATGTTGCTTATGACGGTACTTGCGGCCGCGATAAAACTCACAGGCAGAAGGCTATTTACGAATATCCCAGCTGCCGTTACAACCGCCCCGATTGAAAACGTCGCTGCCACAAACTGTACCACCAAAACCGTCCACACCGCCCAGTGTCGCCCCCCCGGCATCCGATCGAACATATCGATCATCCCTTCGCCTGTGCACACCGTATATCTCGCGCCGCTCATACCAATCCAGAACTTCAGGAATATCCCTAATATGATAGCCCACAGGACCGTCGTTCCTAAGATCGCCCCCGTCCGTGTAGCCAGGATGACCTCACCGGAGCCAATATACTCCGCGGCCCAAACAAATGATGGACCCACGAGAGCCAGAACCGCGAGTCCTACGGGTGGTTTTTTGATTGTCATTTCATTCATAGACAGGAAATTAACGCAGATTGCATTCAGTAAGTAAAGGCAAAACCAAAAAATAACGGCGAAATCGTATATCCGGACGGTTAAATTGTTTCGCTATTTTAATCTATCATTTTATGGAAAGGTATGTTTTGCAGAGTATTTTTTATATCCTGGAGATTCAGAAATGATTTTTGTAGAAAGTATAATCGCGATAATAGTGTAGTAGTTTTTGATTAAGTTTTTTGATTTGCGGTCGATAATTAAGCTAAATGGGTGTTTTTTATAATTTTCGATGAGGTAAGTTATGGATATAGATGGAGTTAGCATGCAAGTCCCAAGGATTCATCCTCTTGGAAAGCCGCATCCCAAAGAAATAAAAGCGCCAGAAGCCGTTGAGCAACCGGTTACGGAGAAGGAATCGGCCGCAGAGGAAACAACGGAAAGTTCGGATTCCCAGGGCGTTCTGCGCCTTCTGCAGGAAGGGCATTTCAAGGGCGTTGCTGATATTCGTCTGCGTATCAATTTCTTCAACGAACTTGCAGCGATAGAGGCAGAAAAACTGCAGGCAATAGCCGAAGAGCAAATTGAAGGCATTTTGGAATCTGTCGGTACAATTGTGGATGGCCTTATCGAAAAGAACGAACCGGAGATATTGCCGATATTTTTGCCTCCAACACCTCCGCCAACTAATTCGCTGCCACAGCCGGCACCTGCGCCGGTACTCAAACTTGCGCCACAGGCGCCATCTAATGACGGCGATATTAATGTCGCACAGGCAATAACCGTTAAGATGATGACTGCAACTATCGAACCTGCGCCCGCGGCACCTCCTCCGCCACCTGCGCCTGCGGCTCCGGCACCACCGCCGCCGGACATTACAGTGCTCGCTGAAGAGTTTACAGAGGCGGTGAACCAGTTGAAAGAAGATTTCCTCTCCGCGGATGCACCATCTACCGATACGCTTGTTGAGTGCATACAATCGGCATTTGATAAGCTTATCGAGTCTCTTAAGTCGGCGCCGGCTAATGGCGGTATTGAGCAGGAACCGGATGTTGAGCCGGCCGGGGGAGGCGATGTGGTGATTGAGCAGACTTCCGAGCCAGCGCCAATTCCCGAAACACCGCCTGTTATAGAAGAGCTTACGGCCGCTTTTGACACCGCGTTAAGCCAGCTTATCGACACTTTCGGCGAGGTAAAAACACTTGAACCGACATCGGAGCCAAACGGTAACGGCGTCGCATACCAAAAATTCCTCAATATATACAACGAAATGCGGGAAGGAATAGAGCAGGCATAATATCTTCGGGGGACACTCAGTACATATACGGATCGCGTTTTGAGCCTTATTTTTTGCTGAAATTGGGTTTGTTTGGGTTTGAATTGGGTTCGTTTTGGTGTTTTATTGGCTAAAATTGGGTTCGATTTGGCTTTGTTTGGGTTTGTTTGGCTTTGTTTTTTCCTAATTGACCAAGTGTCCATTTGCTCATAATCCCTTGTTAATACTTTATTTACGTTAAACTTGACTTTTCGGAATTTGGCTTTGTTTTGCATAAAAAGTTCGATTTGTAGTGCGCTCATGACATCTGTAAAGGTATCTCTACAGATGTAGAGCACTCCAAACCAATTGATTAGTGATAAACGATTATTTGTTATTAACTGTAACTTCATGCTTGGTAAGGAGTTATCTATAGGTCGAAATCCTAAATCCTAAACAAATCCAAATTACCTAAATTAAAATGTTCAAAACGCTGGCAATTCTGCCAGAAGATGGCTTTTTAGCTGGCGAAAAATGGTTGTTGTTGGTCATTTATAGTCCAAAATGTTCAGCAAATTTGTTAATGGTTATTGTTAACTGGTTATTGAGCATATACTTAGCACCATTTACAAAAGAATATAACTGTTTTGGCCTGCCGGCCTGAAGTCCTTGCTGCTCAGCAGCTTACGACGTGCCCTTCGACTGCGCTCAGGGCAGGCGGTTCTCCGCTAAACTGCCACTTCTGTGGCGATTGTAATTATACCAAACATAACGATATTGTTCAATATATTTCGAATATTTTTAAAAAATTTATCACGAACATAGATACACGGAGATAGAAGCAGATATCAAAAAAAAATGAAAATATCAAAAATACCCCAAAGGGATAACGCTTCGCTATCCCACGGGGCAGGCAATGTAAAAATCAAAACTGGATTCCGCATCCCCCGACTACGACATTCGAGGGCAGGCAAGTGCGGAATGACAGATGTGGGATTGATTCAATTCGGGGCCAGATCCCTCGACTTCGCCCCCGTTCTTGCTGTCGCAAGAACGGGGGCTGCGCTCGGGATGACCGGGAGTGTGCAATGGTGGTTAATACAGCATTTCTACCGTAGGCCGCGATTCGCATCGTATAGTGTCACGGAGGCACGACAGTGCCGGAGTGAGTAAGGACAATTCGAACCGCAGGTAGAAATGTGATAGAATTGGTGCGAAAGTTCGCACCCTACATGGCTGATCTCGCGAAGGCGATAAAAAAAGACTTAAGATAAAAGAGAATTGTGAATTAGATTTTAAACGTGTGCAAGCAAGTTGCACACTCTATCCACTTGACACTCCTGCGTAAATATTATTGGAAATCAATTCCCAGACGGGTATCCTAATATTAAACTAGAGATATACAGGTATGAGAAATGACAGATGGAGGATAAAAATGGATAATATAAATGAAAAGCTGTATAATGCTGTTTATTGCAAAAAAAAGCGGAAGCTTAAAAAGCTCATTGAAAAAGGTGCAAACGTTGATTATTCAGATGAGGATGGTCGATCTATTTTAATGCATGCGATTTTGGCTGAGAATAGCGATCTTGAGATAATAAAGATTCTCGTTGAAAGTGGGGCAGATATAAATTATCAGGAGCAAATTGGGCAAAAATGGTCGGTTCTGCATTTCGCGGTTAGAGAAGGAAATGTAGAAATTGTAAATTTCTTACTTGGAAATAATGATATTGAGATTGACTCCCAAGATAGCTTCGGTAATACACCATTGTGGAGAGCTGTTATGAGTTTCAAGGGTAATACTGAAATTATCGAGAAACTTATTGAAAAAGGGGCAGATAAAAATAAGCCAAACAGGGAAGGTGTTTCTCCTGTAACTTTAGCTAAAACAATAGGGAGTGAATCATTACTTAAATCATTAGAATCAGAAAAATAATATTTCCAAGTACCCTCACGTTGCCTTTTTCTTACTCAAAATAAATCCAAGGCTTCTCCCCAATCATCCTATTTTGGCTCTTGGAGTCCCTGAAATGAAGAGAGCCAGAGGCCATATAAATTATTATTTATGATTTATTATTGTAAACGAGGCCGGGACGGCCGGCATTATTTAAATGATTAGGGATTATTGATTATTTGGAGGGACGAAGGGCCGGAGTGAGTAAAGATAATTCGAACCGCAGGTAGAAAAGCGGATAACGGGCTAAATTTTTAGTGTTTAGCGCAGAGCTATTTGAGCATAGGTCAACCGGCGTTGTTTTTATGGTGGACTGTTGGGGCGTGTGTTGGTAATTTGTTGGCTAACAATACGCGGTTATCGTGGAGAAGCATATTGAATGATTATTTGATCCCTAACGGGTGAATTAATGATAATTTATTTTTTATAGCATACGGATGATTTATTATTGTAAACAAAGCCGGGATGCCGGATTCTTATAAGGGAACAACATAAGTAGTAATTATGTAAGGTAAAATACCGCAGCAAAATTGCGAAATGTTTTTACGGCGTGAAGCGGATTTGAATTGTATGGAGATAATAAGATGGAAAAGACCGAACAACCGAAAAGTTCCTGGCGAGAACGCAAACAGGATATTACACATAAGTGGCTGTCTCCATTTATCTATTTAGAATGGCTCTGTGAACGGCTATCTTATCGCTTAGAGGGGTGGGCTTTTCTTGACATCTTAAGGCATGTCGTTCGTCTGGCCGTTCTTGTTGCCGTAATATCCTACATCTGGGAAATGGATGCGCGTCGAAAAGAGAAACACTATCAGGCCTGGCAGGTAATCAACCTGGCACAAGGCAAATCCGGCAGTGGCGGAAGGAAGGCCGCGCTCCAGGATTTGAACAGAGATGATGTTTCTTTAATAGGTGTGGATGTATCTAAAGCATACCTGCCGGAAATCGACCTCGAAGATGCATTCCTTTATAACGCAAACCTGTCCGGGGCAATTCTGTCTAAAGCAAATCTTTCCGGAGCAAGACTTTTAGAAGCAAACCTGTCGGGGGCAGACCTGAATAATTCAAACCTCTCCGGGGCAAAGCTGAAGTTGGCAAATCTTTCCGGTGCAACTCTGTCGCTGGCAAATCTTTCAGATGCAGACCTGACTGTCGCAAACCTGTCCGGGGCAGACCTGACTATCGCAGACCTGTCCGGGGCAGACCTGAATAATGCCAACCTCTCCGGGGCAGACCTTAGAGAAGCAAACCTCCCCGGGGCATACCTGCCTGACGCAAACCTGGCCGGGGCAATTCTATCTAGAGCAAATCTTTCAGAGGCATACCTGCCTGACGCAAACCTTTCCGGGGTATATCTGTATAATGCCAACCTTTCCGGGGCAAAGCTGAGGAAAGCGAACCTCTCCATGGCAGACCTGGCTGTCGCAAACCTGGCCGGGGCAGACCTGGATAATGCAAACCTCTCCGGGGCAAAGCTGAAATTGGCAAATCTTTTCGGGGCAACTCTGTCGTTGGCAAATCTTTCAGATGCAGACCTGACTGAAGCAAACCTGTCCGGGGCAGACCTGACTGTCGCAAACCTGTCCGGGACAGAGCTGAATAATGCCAACCTCTCCGGGGCAGACCTATCTTATACAGACATCCTTAACGTTCAAAACTGGAAAGACGTCAAGAGTATAGAATTTGCAAACATTTACGGTATTAAGAATCCACCTGATGGATTTATCGAATGGGCCACCGCCCCAGAACAAAGTGCTGTGGAAATTGAAGACCGGCGTGAATGGCAAGCTTTGCTGAAAGAGAAACGACGCCAAAAAAAGTGAAGGGGAAATGTAAAAAATTGCAGATTTTTCGTTAATTTGTCGAAAAGTCCGTTACACTAACATATAATATTTGAGGAGTTCTATTTATAGTTACCCAGAGGTTTAACCAGTTTTTTCTTCTGTGCATATTAATTAAATAGAAGAACACGCTAAAATACAAAAAGGGAGAGATTATGTTCGTGGGAGAATACAGTTAAATATCTTTTAAGGGAAGGAGGGTAATATAACCGATTATAAATTTTTATATAAGCCTGTGGGAGATTTCTATTTTTAAATCAGGTCGTTATTTTTTATAAGAAATTAAGGATCTTTTAGGAGGTAAAGAAAATGAAACGGTTATGTCTAATGATATGTTTGTGCGTGCTGATATTGATCGGCATCCACACAGCAAAGGCCAATACCCAGAAGGTCGTGTATGAGACAGAATTTTCTTCCGGCATTGTTATGGATGATTTTGAAGATGGAATAGTCGACTCGAACCTCTGGGTAACTCTCGGCAGGAAAGGTGGCCAGGGAGCTTTTGGAACAGGCGGCTGGCAGCATTCGTTTTTCGAGTATCCAAAGGGCAGCGAGGATGGCTATTTGGAAGCAAGGGTATGGGGTCCCCCCTCGGGAAATACCTACTGGGGTGAGGCCAGCGTGCGCACCACATATAATTTCAATGATGGGAACCAATGGTTGATGAACTTCACGTGGGAAACCACCGCAGCCAATCCGTACTTTGACTGCTTCGCAGTCCAGATAACCGACGGCGGTTTTCCTCAAACCGAGAATGCCCATTGGTTGTGGGACGTACCGCCCGGTACGGTAAATTTGTGGTTCACGGTAAGTACCGGAATGCAAGACCAACCAATAGCACCTTTTTCCAAACGAACCTGGTCTATTGTCATAGACTCGGCAGGAATCGCTTCATTTTACCAGTCACCAAATGCAGAGGGGATTCCATCTTCGCAAGTCACCCTCGACTTATCCCGGGAATGGTACCTAAGGTTTGTGCAAGTTGACGCAACGAGCGCCGGCTTCCCGGGCGGCGATAACACATTCAAGCTATATGATTTTTCTGCTGTTTGCGGACCGGTAGAGCCGGATATTGAAGTCTCACCACTAAGTCATGACTTCGGGGACGTAGAGTTGGGAACATCCAGGACTGTCATTATTGCTATCTCCAATGTGGGTAATGGTGACCTTACTGTAAGCGGGGTTGACCTTGAGACGGATTTTGCCATTACATCAGCTCCAGACTCGGCAATAGTCGTTGAACCAAACCAAACCGAAAATGTCGAAATCGCCTACACTCCATCGGGCCCTGGCTACAACTCGGCTGTACTAAAGATTACGAGTGATGATCCGAATGAACCTGTAGTAGAAGTTCTGCTGAGTGCGGTAGGTATTGAGATACCACTTCCTCCCCTGGAGCAGATAGCCAATATCCTGGCTTTCTTTGATACTTCCGTTGGAGATGGAATCCTGTTGGGGGATGGGCCGGGTAACTCAGCAGAGAAACGATTAAATGCTCTGAGAAATATGATCGAATCATCAGTTAACCTTATCGAGAACGAGTTGTACGAAGGAGCCTGTCAGCAGTTATTGGATGCCTATAGACGTATGGATGNNAGGATGTGAATGAGGGGGCAAATAGATGATAACGAAGGGCTGTGAGGTTGATGCTCACAGCCCTTTCTTAATTTTCATCCGGTCCAATATGGATACGGTAAAACCGCATACTAAATATAGATTACTATTGTATGCTTCCTGCGAAGAATTGGGAAAAGTCCCATGACCATATGGCGGTAACGAAGAACACGCAGCCTTGCTAAAGTGGGGGATCAGACGTTTTTGGGGCGGCGTATGGTTTTCGATAGTTGCAGATCAGCATCCAGATTCGGTGTTTGGTTTTGCCTTCTCTGCGCTTTCGGAGGTCGGCGATATACCGACAGGAAGCTTATGTCTTCTTCAAGTTCTGTTCGACAAATACCTGAAGGTCTTTAATTTCTCCCGTATCCAGCCAGATACCGTGATTTGGACATTCATCGATTTGTACCGGGCATTGAGACTCATACCTTTTGCGTTCCATCGACTTGCCGCACTCCGGGCAGTTGATGGGTTGCGCTTCCGAGCCCTGGCGGTCGGCGTCACCTTTGTCTGCTATAGTGTCAAAGACGGCATCTCTTTCGAACTTGCTGAATTTGTACTGCACATTGTTAACGATATTGTCAAGCTGGCTTCTTGTCAGCCAGTGGCCCCAGCAGGTGCTGCAGAAAGAGACGTTTTCACCTTCATATTCCTGCCGGGAAAGCGAAAGACGGCAACGAGGACAGTCCATAACAAGCCTCCTTAACTGAGATTCCCATTTGCACTGTTACAAAACATAATTTTCTCTGTGCGGCATCAGAAATCTTATCAAAAATCACGTTGGCCGGTCAAGAAATTCTTTTTTGATGCGATTGGAAACTTCACGCCGTCAAAAAGCGGAATCAGACATTTTTTGGGACGACGAATGGTTTTCTATAGTTGCGGGCGAGCATTTTGTCGGCTTCATCGTCGTCGATGTATCTTTGTTTTTGGGGATCGAAGTTAAGGCTTCGGCCGAGGCAGTAGGAGGTATTGGCCAGATGTACAGGCGTGCAGGATATCAGTGAATCCGGTTGTCGGGTTGAACCAAATCTTTATCATGTTAAACACAAGTGCCTTTGCATGATTAAGCATATGATGGACATTAGATTCCCGCAGGCATTGATTTCCGCTTTAAAAAACGTCTCATAGGAGATTCCCCGATGAAAGAAACTGTAATTTACTTATAGCAGAATCATGCCCAGCCCTGATTTACAGAAATGAACTTGCCGTTATTATCAATTGTATTTGAAAGTAGTGAATAATGGAAATTTACGGCACTAAAATTGGGAGGATCTAACATGAAAAATCATAATTCTAAAACGCGCGGTCTGGGTTTTCTTTTCATGACAATTTTGCTCTTATCCGCAAGTTATTCGTTGGGTGAAATTCCTAAGGGTGACATTGTCATCAAGCTTGAGACGGTAGCAACGGGCCTTACAGCGCCTATTTACGCGACGAACGCGGGCGACGGTTCGGGGCGGTTGTTTATTGTCGAACAGTCTGGTCAGATTCGGATTGTCGAAAACGATGTACTTTTGCCTACGCCGTTTTTGGATATATCCGACAAACTGCCTGCGCTAAATGCATTCTTTGATGAACGTGGGCTGCTTGGCCTGGCGTTTCATCCTGATTACGCAACAAACGGGCGATTTTTCATTCGCTATAGCGTTCCGCGTGACGGAGATTCTTCCGAACCCTGTTTCGGCACATCGCGCGGCTGCCATAGTGAGGTGCTGGCGGAGTATTCGGTCTCTGCCGGGAATCCCAATCTGTCGGACCCCACTTCGGAGATAATACTGTTTACTATCGAGGAGCCGCAGTTTAATCATGACGCCGGTAATGTAGCCTTTGGACCGGACGGCTTTTTATACTTCACACTTGGAGACGGCGGCGGTGCACATGACGGGCTTGCCGACAGCCCACCTTCGCATGGTCCTACAGGCAACGGTCAGAATATCGAGACGGCCCTTGGTTCGATTCTGCGCATCGATGTTGACAACCCGCCTCAAGCGCCACTGGCCTATGCCATTCCAGCCGACAATCCCTTCGTCGGTAAAGCCGGGCTGGATGAAATCTACGCATACGGGATGCGCAATCCCTACCGTTTCTCGTTCGACGACGGCCCCGGCGGTGACGGGCGGCTGTTTTTGGCTGACGTTGGCCAGAATCTATTCGAGGAAATAAATATCGTTGAAAAGGGCGGTAATTACGGTTGGGTGATCCGGGAAGGCTTTCACTGTTTCGACCCGCTCAATCCTTTCTCACCACCGCTTAGCTGCCCCGGCACAGGTCCTCTTGGTGAGCCCCTGCTTGATCCCATTGTGGAATATGCTCATCCCGGCAGCGGCTTTAGCCCGGTAGGCGGCATAACAATAGTCGGAGGTTTTGTGTACCGTGGTTCGCGAAGCCCGTCTCTGGTTGGCAAGTATATTTTCGGGGATTTCAGCGGACAATTTTCAGTTCCTTCCGGCCGTCTATATTATCTGGAGGAGTCGGCGCCTGGTGATTTTGAAATTCGGGAATTCCAGATTGGCGCCGATGACAATCCCTATGGATTGTTCCTTAAGGGCTTTGGCGAGGGCGAAGACGGTGAGATTTATGCCTGCGGTTCGATAGCTTTGGCGCCGTTCGGTGAGTCCGGCGTTGTGGAGCGCATCGTAGCGCCTGCGCAACCATTCCTTGACATAAAACCGGGCAGTTGTCCCAATCCTTTGAATCGGCGATCTCAAGGAGTACTTCCCGTTGCGCTGGTGGGCGTAGAAGGTTTTGATATAGCTGATATTGATGTTTCGAGTTTGACCCTCAGTCGCGGCGGTCCTGTTTTGCTATTGACGGCTTCGCTGGACGGAGAGCAGGCCAACGCCGGGGCCGGTACCGGCAGCAGTGCCACCGGCCAGGCCTTTATAACTGTCAACATTGAGACGAATGAACTAATCATGGACCTGAATATCGAGGGATTACTTGGAGATCAAACAGCACAGCATTTCCACGGCCCCGCCATTGCCGGCGTGAATGCCGGTGTGCTTTTTGCGATTCCAGGGCCGGGAAGTTTCGAGGATTTTTCCATGATTTTGACCGACGTACAGAAACAGGTTATTTTGGATGGTTTAGCTTACGTTAACGTGCATACGACACGCGATCCGGCCGGTGAAATTCGCGGGCAAATCCTTCCTGTAACCGTCACTCCCATCCGGATTGAAGCAGAGGATGTCGCAACGCCTTTCAGCGGAGATTTGTGTGACTGCGCAGAAACGGGGCCGGACGGGATAGCCGATCTTGTTCTGAAATTCGACACACAGGACATCGTCTCCAAATTGCTGCAGGACGGTTCATTCGATGAATTTATCGTGCTGACTGTCAAGGGGAATCTGACGGAACCTGAAGGTGGGGATGCGTTCAGTGCCTCAGACTGCGTACGCATCGTGCCTCCGAGGAAGAATGATCACTCCAATAATGGAAACCGTAATAAAGGACGCCGCCGGTAGCCAAACTGCAAACCGGGACTATGACTGTAAACACACAGTTAGAGGTTGTAAATATGAAAAAGAGACAAAATAGTATTCTGCTCAGTCTGGGATTACTGCTTATCCTGTTGCAGCCGGTATCGGGGACCGAGGTTGCTGAACTTCAGGCCGGCAGGGACAATACACTTTTCGAAGATGATAACGGCACACTCAGCAACGGAATCGGACCGAATCTGTTCACCGGCTTATCAGGGGGTATCGCTCCTCCTCAGAAAAAGAGGTGCCTGATATGGTTCGACGTTGCCGGGAATATCCCGCCCGGTTCGACAATTACCAGTGTCACTCTTAAACTCAGGCTGTTACGAACGCGGGATTCGTCCAGCCGAATCGTGGAATTGCGTCGTGTGCTGCAGGACTGGGGAGAGGGCACTTCGAATTCAGGACTGACGGGCGGCGGGGGCGCACCGGCCACAACAGGTGACGCCACCTGGCTGCATACCTTTTTCAATACGGATTTCTGGATCAACACCGGCGGAGATTTCTCCGCCACCGTCAGCGGCAGTCAGTCTGTGGGTACACTGGCCGGCGATTATACATGGAGTTCGACGGCACAAATGGTTGCGGATGTGCAGTCCTGGCTTGACGATCCGAACAATAACTTTGGGTGGTCTTTATTGACCGATGAAAGTTTAATACAAACTGCCCGAAGGTTTGGCTCAAGGGAAAACTCAACTGTTGCGAACCGCCCCTTGCTGACAGTCGAATACATACCGATAGCGGACCTGGACGATAGCGGGTTTATCAATTTCTTTGATCACGCCCTATTTGCCAACGAATGGAGCGCAACCGATTGCTCGGCCCTGAACGGCTGGTGTAATCGTGCCGATATGGCACCGGTTGGAAACCCGGACGGTAGAGTTGATCATATAGACCTGCGGGAATTTGCATTGCATTGGCTTCAGTGAGATTGTTGCTGCAAGTGAAAGTAACTATTTGCAGACGGTTGCATTCATTGATAACCTCGGTTGTTGCTGTACGGCAGATGGATACCGCCTGTGCGAAATAAATTTTGCACAGGCAGTCGGCCTGCCGGGGAGCGGGATCAGACGTTTTTGGGTACGACGAATGGTTTTCTATAGTTTCGGGTGAGCATTTTGTTGGCTTCGGCGTCGTCGACGTATTTTTGTTTTTTGGGGTCGAAGTTGAGGCTGCGGCCGAGGCGATAGGAAGTATTGGCCAGATGGACCAGCGTGCAGCTATAATGGCCTTCCTGGACATTGCCTCTTAGTATCGACGGGTCGCCGGCGCGGATGGCATCAATGAAATTCTGGTAGTGCATGAGGTCGACATTTTTAGTTTCCTTGCCGGACGGGCCGGGCTCTCGGTTTTTGCCCATAAAGGTCTTCCACTGCTCGGAGTACATTACCATGTATCCTTCGGAGCCGTAAAAGATGTTGCCGATATTATGATTGGGTGGGGAGGCAAAGCCGCCTTCGTAGTTGGTCATCCAGTGTCGGACTTCGAACTGTAAGATTTTCTTTTTGTCGCCGCCGCCTTTTGGATTTGGAAATTCAAACACGGCAATCTGAGCGTTGGCTGTTTCCTGGTCGTCATCGAACATGAAATGTCCTCCCATGGACATGACCTTGGTCGGGAGCGTGACGCCGAGACCCCAGCGGGCGATGTCCATCTCGTGGACGCCCTGGTTGCCGATGTCGCCGTTGCCGTAGTCCCAGTGCCAGTGCCAGTTGTAGTGGAAGCGGTTTCTGGAGAAGGGCCGTTTTGGGGCCGGGCCTAACCAGAGGTTGTAATGTACGCCGGGAGGGACCGGCTCCTCGGGCGTGTGTTTGATTGTGTTTCGCCATTTATAGCACATGCCCTTTGCCATGTAGACTTCGCCAAGGCCGCCTTTTCGCATGAACTCGACGGCCTGCTGATAAGCCTCGGAGCTGCGACTTTCGGTGCCGTGATGGACAATGCATTTGTATCTTTTCGCGGCCTCTATGAGTTTTTGGCCTTCAAAGACATTATGTGTAAAAGGCTTTTCGATATGAGCATGTTTGCCGGCCTGACATGCCCATATGCCGGCCAGTGCATGCCAATGGTTGGGTGTGGCGACGCTGATTGCATCAATGTTTTTGTCCTCGAGGAGTTTGCGGATGTCGACATAGGTTTTGGGGATTGGCTTTTTGTTCTGTTCGAACCATTTTAGTCTTTCTGGGAACAGGTTTTCATCCACATCGCAAATGGCGGCCACCTCGACATTAGGCAACGAGGGATAGCCCCTGATGTGGCTGCCGAAGCCGTGTCCCTTTATGCCCACAACGGCGACCCGTACCCTGTCATTGGCACCGGCCCAGGATGAGCCGGTCCCCCAGAGACTTAATCCCGTTAAGGTGGTTGCGGCAGCTTTTGCGGAACTGTTTAAGAAAGACCTGCGTGAAATGTTATTCTTTGATTTCATGGCTTTTTCCTCTCAATAACAAATAGTTATAAACAGCATATTCAGGTTTTTCACATTTTTATCTGCTCAGTGAGCTTTATTTTCATGCAGTAAAATACCACAATTTAAAGCAGAATGCAAGCCCTTGATGTGTTTTGCTTTTTTCGACTTACAAATTAGTAGGTGAGAGGGCGTACGTTCGCTAAAGACATTAGGTCATTTATTGGTTTTTTGAGTGTATCATTGAAGCGGACCACCTTGATTGTCCTATAATAACATTATCAAAAAAATAGGAATTCCCTGCTCAAATACTCTATACTTTTCGAAGAACACGAGTTACGAGAGACGAGAACGGTGTATCGAGGAGTGAGTTAAGGCTGTTTTGCGGTAAATAAATTCAATTTTGCTTAACCCGGCCTAATTTTCTGCCGATAAAACAATTCGAATTTGCAAAAGTAGTGTTGATTAACAAAGGAGATTTATAATGGGGATCCAAAATTGGTCGGAGACTATTGTTCTTGTGGACCTTCCGCAGGAGCCGGAAATGGGCGATGAGCTTAAGGCTGTTACCGAGATCATACGTGACAGAGGAGACTGTGACCTGGTAGTTGATTTTTCCAGCGTTGATATAGTCACATCTTCAAGCCTCTCGAAGCTGCTTAAGCTGCGCAAGTTGGTGGGTGATTGTGGACATCGGCTTGTATTTTGCAGCGTAGCACCGGCGACGAAAGGCATCTTTACGGTGACCGGCCTTGACGGCGTTTTTGAACTGGCGGATGACAAGTTCGTTGCCTTAGCCAGCTTACAGATGGTCAGCAGCGAATAAAGAGGTTTGAAATCCTGACTTTCGCAGGGACGAGTCTGCCCTGCGAAATGGGGGCAAGAAACATCGAAATGGGGGCCGCCCCGCGAGGATGGGTACATCTTAGGTTTACTCGGGGTTCTTATGCCATAAGAGATGAGTTGTCGGCATTGTCCGCCTTCGGCGGATTTTTTTATCCTACCATTTTTTCAAATTATATCGCTTGTAATTCAATTTTTCGCCCTACATAGCTGACAGTAAGCCATCCCCACACTTCTTTTTTCCCTTTGTGGCGCCCTTCGGGGGGGGCAACCCGTCACCCAAAGCTTTTCCTCAGGTATACACACCAGAGAAGGTAGATAACTCTCTAATGCCAGTTGGTAAATAAAATGTTGTCAGACCACCATGTACAGAGATCAAATCAGGATGAGAATATGTATCTTTTATGAGATCAATATCAACATAATAATTGTTGCTTAAGAACCTTTCCTTTAAGTTACCCCCAAAAACCAGAACCTCCTGTTATCACCGCTTTTTTAATAATTTTTAATTCTCTATCTTTATAAGTTCCGAGGTTTCCAAGTTTTGGCTTGTTCGTGATATTCATTATCAGTGTTAATTTCCCAAAGGTTATGTTTGGCACCTAATATATTCTCAACAGCTAACAGGCCAGACAGTATTGAATGATCCATATTGTTATACTTAAACATTCCATTTCTTCCGATACACTGTAAATTTTTGTATTTCACAAGGTACTTCTTGATAGTATTGAGATGTAGGGAATAGTCCATTGAATAGACGGGATAGGTTTTTGGTGTTCTAATAACAAAAGCATCAAAAACACTCTCAGGCCTTGCCAACTTTAATTTGTCGATTTCTTTTTTGGCCAACTCGATAAGCTCTTCATTGGAACTGTTCCACAATTCATCATTTTCTGCACAGAAATATTCCAATCCAAGCGAGGAATTGTTCTTATCCGGCACCATGTAGGGACTCCAGTTTTTATAACACTGAATGCGTCCAACTTGAACCTCCGGTGAATGAATGTATATCCAAGTATCTTTGAATTGTTCTTTCCGGTTTATCATTAGATTCACGGTTAATAATGAACGGTACGATAGTTTCCTGGCGCTTTCGGATACATTTTTTGGTACCGGTGCATTCATTCCCAAGACAAGTTCGTCTATCGGAATGCTTGATATGAAATGGTCCCCCTCTATTTGCTTTGTTTTACCCTCTTTAGAACTTACTTCCACAGAGATGATTTCGCCATTTTTTGCATTGATCTTTGTGCACTTATTTTGAAGTAAGACTTTTCCGCCCGTTTTTTTTATTTTTTCCGCCATAGTTTCATACATCTGGCCGGGCCCAAAACGCGGATAGCTAAATTCCTCAATAAGTGTTTTGATTTTATTTTTTCTATTACCAAGTAAGGCGGCTTTTACCACTGAAGTGAGTGACAGTCCCTTTATCCTTTGTGCCGCCCATTCGGCCTTTATATTTTCACAGGTTATTCCCCAGACTTTCTCCGTATAGGTTTTAAAAAAGATCTGATAAAGTTGTTTACCGAATCTGTTTGAAACCCACTGCTCAAAAGTATCTTCTCTCGAATAAGGCTTTACTTTGGTCGCAAAAAAACTACCAAGTATTTCTATAGTCTTAAAGAATCCCAGTCCAACAAGCGCATTAACAGGTTTGAGAGGATAATTAAAAAATTTATTATTGTAATAAATTCTGCTTAGGCGAGGTCTTATTAAGAAGTCATTGCCAAGAACTTCTTTCCACAGGTCATTTACTCTCGATATTTTAGTAAAAAAACGATGGCCACCGATATCGAATCTGAATCCGTTACGGCAGATGGTTCTGCTTATTCCTCCCACAATATTATCTTTCTCAAGACATATAACCTTCCTCCCTTTTTTTGCCAGTTCGTACGACGCCGCCAAACCGGCCGGGCCACAACCTAATACAACAATTGTTTTTTCCATAGGTCTGTTTTTGCTTACAGTTTAGTAGTTTTTGTAAATACTTTTATTTGTTCGTTGATCCACCCAAATCTATTTCTGGGCCAACCTGCCAAGTTAAAAGGTGTGATTTTCGATGTGTATAAGTATTTATTCCTGAAATCAGCAACAAGGCTATAGTTTAGTTTTTCCGCCTCAAGAGCATTCTGGAAGCTTTTCGTCACAGGATTTTTGAGGCTCCTGTATTTACTTGTAATTATGTAATCAGGATGAGCTTGTCTGAAAAAATAAGTACCATTTTTTTGTTTGACATGCCATTGTGATATAAAACGAAAACCCTGAAAGTTTAATCTCGGCGAGTCATTTCTGGGTATCGGCCCCACAATTATTTTGTCACGACTGACATTCTTAGCGAACCACTTTTCAGTTTGCTTTCGCGGGTCGTCTGCCATCTCCAAATCAAGTCCGACACAATAAAGGAGCGAGAGAATATAAGCGGTTAAAATCAGTATAATTACAACGGGGCGAAGATTTTTTTTGATTTTCCAAAAAACAGAATTCCCATATCCTATGATTAAAGCTATTCCTATAAATCCCGGCAGGAAATATCTGGGGCAGGTCATTTTGACATTAATCACTACAATGAAATAAAACGCCAAGAGAGGTATTAACGCAAAACCCACAATCCAGGGTTTTTTAATTATCGAATATAATAATGATGCTATCGCAGTAAGTAAGAATGGCCACCCGAGCGAAGTATACAATTCTCTGCAAGACTTCCAAAATAACGGCAATTGCCCTTGAAAGCCTTTATTAAAATTCGTGACACCGGGTCCGCCTATCCAATGTGACATGCGCTGTGCAAAAGCATCTGGTGAAGTTAGAACGTTCTGTAATAATGCATATGAAAATAAAAAGACCACAACAGCAATGATTAGTTTCTTAGAAAAAACGGCGCGAACAGCTTCTTTAAGATTTTTTCCTTCATTTTTAGCTTTGTATGTAGACAGAAACCAATATGCCGGAATCATCCCTATTACGTACCCAACCATTGCGTCTTTAGTACACATACTGAAGGAAAAACAAAAACCCATGAACGCAAAATGAAACCATTTCCCGACATGGATACTTTTAACCGCAAAATAAGTACCCCAGGCAAACCAGAAGATGCAAGGAACGTCAACGTTACCCACATGGCTATAAAACACAAAAAGATTAGAAAAAGCTAACGCAAGGCTGGAAAATACTGCGGACAAATAATTATTAAAGAGAATTCGTGCCGTCATAAAGACCGCTATTATTGTTCCTACACCCATAAGCATTACGATAATCCTTGAAATATGGGCTAATTTATCAAGTCGAGATTGATTTAGGACAGACCAAGTAGGTTTACCATCACGTGTTTTGGTTGGAACGGGATTCTTTTTCCATTTATCTAAATAAGGTTTATAAAAAATGGCATTGATGAGAAATTGTCCTCGTGGGTATTTGTATGTCCATTCCTTAAACAAACGAGAATTCTCTCTAATCGTTGTTATCCCTTCAATCGAGTCAGCTTGCCATGGAACAAAGCCTGTTCTACCCCAGTCCAGGCCAATACTGTTCAGTACAAAGCTTATTGCCACAATGGATAACAACAACCACAATTCCGTTTTACGCCATTTTGGCAAAAAAGGCGTACTCACATGTATAGTTTTTGCTCTGCGAGTTTTTAATTTTTTGCGTTTCATTTTTGTTCACTCTTTGTATTTCGCAAAAAATCGTCGTATTTTCCTTAGCCCCTGGCAAAGATAAACCGACTAAACTCTCTTACTCACACACATTTGTTGCGTTGCTTTCCGGATATTCCTACTGTGGCGTTACCAGTGACGTTCCATGTACCTTTTGATCGGAGTCTTGTATTTTTTTGTTCGATGCATGTCATCACGGATGTCATTTAATAGCCCGGTAAAGGTATCCTCCAACATTTTGGATGGTCGGAGGAACTGGGTTATACACGATGGACAAAACAAGTCCTGGTAAATAGCACCCGCCATTGACATGTTATTTACAATATAAGGTATAATTGTTTGTGTCCTATCCTTATGTTTATTAAATATCATTGTGGCAGTATCAATTTTCTCCGGGATTTGCGGCTCAGATTTCCTATGTTGGTTATCACTTTTCTTGAAATTGAACACCACCAGTTCTCCAAAAGCAAATTGGTAGTCAAAATTCACTTTGTGGGTAACCTCGTTATTTCTAAAGGGAACTTCTGCCGGAATAGTGTGCCCTATTGTCAAAATAGTGCGCCCTGTTAAGAGAAATTAAAAGTAAAACAAGATTAAAAGTTTCGATACCGGGTAGATCCTGTATGCGGCCACAGATATAAGAATGGGCTGATCGGTCAATAGAAGTTACAGTTTAAGTTGAGTCAAAAAGGGGATGGATTAAGAGTGTGTTTTGAGCGGAATAATATATTGTTGCTCGTAATTGAATGAGTTCATACCTCTAACAAGATTATTTGATGCCTACAGTGTAATTGTTTTACTTTTATTATACTATGTTGCTGAAGAATACTCGTTATATCATAGTTAGATGTGCTTCGTGCATCTTCAAGATGATATACAACAGGTAATCGATATATCAATAACGTAGATCGTGCGTATGTCTATTCCCGGATTATGTTTTTCATCGGAATTGTTTTTAGGGTTTAGAGATTAGGATTTCAGGCTCACCGTATTAAGAATTAGACGTCGAGATTCTGGACTTCGAGGGCGTGGTCCCTGATGAAGTTTCTGCGTTTTTCGACGTCGCCGCCCATTAGAATGCTGAATAGCCTGTCCGCCTCGCCGGCATCGTCGACCGCCACCCGCAGTAGTGTTCTTGTTTCGGGATTCATGGTTGTATCCCATAGCTGGTCTGCATTCATCTCTCCAAGGCCTTTGAAGCGTTTTATTTCGATTCCTTTTCCGCCAATCTGCCTTATGCCGGCGCAAATATCGCCGAGTGAGGCGACATCATAGCTGTCCGTTCCGTTTAGAAGGCGGAACTTTGTCGGGAGGGCTTCGCCGGAGACGGACTTGGCCGCTTTGAGGAGGAAATCCTTTAAGTCCAGGTTGAACTGCTCTTTGAGTGTTTTGTTTAACTCATTGATGCGCGTTACCTCGTGAAGCTCCTCGGCGACAAGTAATTCTTCCTCCTCTTCCAAAGCCGAAGCTTTTATACTCTCTTTTATCTCATCAACGCGTTTTTCGTACTCGTCCACTTCGTAATAAATTTCCTCCCGGCCTTCGGCACAGACTCGAAAGCGCGGGAGCTGCCTGCCATCGTAATAGGTCTTTATGAAGTCGACAAACTTGATTCCCCGCCTGCTCAAAACCATTATGATGCGTTCTGCTTCGGCGAGGATCTTTACGAGGGTGGAAAGTTCCTTGTCCTGAAGCTTTCGCCCCGTAGAACCGGCGGTTGTGGAATCGGACTTTTTGCTTTTTTTGGGTTTTTTCCCGTCCGAGATGACAAGTTCTGTGCCTTCGAGGCCGCGTGCAATCATCCTTTTGTGCATTTGATTTTCGCTGAGGATATATTCTGATTTTTTTTTGCCCTTTGCCTTAATCTCATAGAGAGGCGGCTGGGCAATATAAATCATATCGGCCATGAACAACTGCTGCATCTGCCTGAAGAAAAACGTCAGCAGCAGAGTTCGAATATGGGCGCCATCGATGTCGGCGTCGGTCATCAATATTATCTTGCCGTATCTGCACCTGTTTAAGTCGAACTCGTCGGTACCGATACCGGTTCCGAGAGCGCTAATAATCGTCCTGATTTCGTCGTGGGCGAGCATTTTTTCCAGGCGGGCCTTTTCGACGTTTAGGATTTTGCCTTTCAAGGGCAGGATAGCCTGTATGTTCCTGTCCCTGCCGGCCTTTGCCGAGCCGCCGGCAGAGTCACCTTCCACGATGAAGATTTCAGTTGTCGCTTTTTCCTTGCTTGCACAGTCCCACAATTTGCCGGGCAGGTTGGAGGTACTCAGGGCTCCCTTTCGCCTGGTCAGCTCACGTGCTTTTCTTGCGGCTTCTCTTGCAGCGGCTGCCTGTATGGCCTTGTTCAAGATTCGTTTTGATTCGGGGGGATGCTCTTCGAGGAAGTGGCCAAGCTGCTCGTTGACGGTTGTCTCCACGAAACTTCCCACTTCGGGATTTGTCAGGCGGACCTTCGTCTGGGCCTCAAAATGCGGATCAGAAAGTTTTACCGATACTACGGCGGTTAGTCCCTCCCGTAGGTCGTCGCCGGCCGGTGCCTGGCCGTTCTTCAACAGGTTATTGTTCCTGGCGTAATAGTTCATTGTTCGCGTGAGAGCCGTCTTGAAGCCGGAGAGGTGTGTGCCGCCGTCGATATTGCGGATGTTGTTTGCGAAGACCAGCACGTTTTCAGTATAGCCATCGTTGTACTGCATAGCCACCTGGCAGCTTAGCATTGCTTCTCTGTCTTCTCTGGCCAGGTATATCACGTCCTTGTGAAGCGTTTCCTTGCCCTCATTGAGGTGCTTGACGAATGCCTTAATTCCGTCTTCGAACCTGAAAATCTCTTTTTTTCTTGTTCTGTCGTCCCTGAATGAGATCTGGAGGCCGGCATTCAAATATGCCATCTCGCGGATTCTTTTCAAGAGCGTATCGTATTCAAACTCTGAATCGCCAAAAATCTGCTCATCCGGTTTGAACGATATTCTTGTGCCGCGTTTATCGACATTTCCGATTTCTTTTACACGTCCCTTTGCGACACCTCTGACGCATTCGAAATGGTAATGCTTTCCTTCTCTGTAGACGTCGGCTTCGAGCCATTCACTGAGGGCATTTACAACGCTGACGCCGACGCCGTGGAGCCCGCCGGCCACTTTGTAACTGTTACTGTCAAACTTGCCGCCGGCGTGCAGGGTCGTGAGCACAACCTCCAGCGCGCTTTTTTGGGCCTCTTTATGCATTTCGACCGGAATTCCCCGGCCGTTATCTTCGACTGTGCAACTGCCATCGGGGTGGATTCGTACGGTTACCTTCTCACAGAATCCAGCCAATGCCTCGTCGATGGAGTTGTCCAGTACCTCATAGACCAGATGGTGCAGTCCTCCGCTTCCGCGGTCGCCGATATACATATCCGGCCGTTTGCGAACCGCCTCTATGCCCCCGAGTATCTTTATGTTGCTTGCATCGTATTTGTGGTCTTTCATGTCTGTTATTAGCTATATCGGATAAAATGGAACGTCCGAAACAAAAATTTCTTCGATCCCGCCCTTTTACCTTCGAGTTTCCTAATGCACTAAGCCAGGGCTTTTGTGCCGACGACGAATTTAATTTTTTTTATGTGTGCCCGTGGGCATTGCCTCTGCATTTCGCTTAGCAGTTCAGAGCTACATAACTGCATTTCGTACATATACGCGGGCAAATCCACGAGCACTTTGAGGTGACCGCCTGAGATGTCGGCAATTTTGCAGTGCCGGCGAAGCTCTTCCGGCAGTAGTTGGTTCCAGATCTCAGCTATTGGGCCAAACTTTGCCTGCTGCGGTGAGATACGCTTTTCCATCAGCTCTCTGGTAACATCACCCAGCCTGACCGCATCGGGCCGGCGTGTTTTTTTATGCCACTTAACGGCACTGTAAAGTTGTTCGTCCTCAATTGTCATAAGAAGAAAACTAAAACAAAAAATGCAAAATCCTGGGATTCAAAAGCTTTTCGCTTCTTATCCCAGATTAATCGGCATCAGGACATAAAGGAAATCAGAACCACTTTTTATGAGTCCGGGCCTGTCCTGTTGTCCCAATTCCAATTCGAATTCCGGCTTTTTGATGACCCGCAGGACGTCTATAAGGAATTGTGGATTAAAGCCAATCTCAATCGGCTCGCCTTTGTAGTCGACCGGCATGTCGACTTGTGCATCGCCGGTTTCAGGCGCCCTGCCGGAGAATACCATGGAGTCCTTTCCTATCGAGAGTTTTATTCCCCTTGATTCTTCACTGGTCAGCAATGCCGAGCGTCGAACGGCACTTAGTACTGCCTCAGTTGACAGTGTCAATTTCTTTTCGTAATCGGTCGGGACAATATCTTCATACTTGGGGAAATTGCCTTCTACAAGATTTGAGCTTATCACGACGTCGGCACAGCTAAACAGTATCTGGTTGTCGACCAGTTTGACTGCGACCTTGTCCTTGTCTGTAGAGCCGATTTTATCGAGCAGGCCCATTGTTTTTGCCGGTACTATTATCTTTGTTGCCGCTATTTTCTCATCCGGGGCGGAAGCCAGGTTTACCCTGCAGCGTGCCAGCCTCCTGCCATCAGTGGCAACCAACATCAGCTTCTTTCCCTTAATTTCCCATAGTACACCATTAATTGCGTAGCGGCTGCTTTCCCTTGCAGTGGCGAACAGGCACTGGTCGCTGCCGGCTTGTAGATTACTGAGAGCAATCTCCATATTAGCGTCGCCGTCAAATCCCGGTACGGTGGGATACTGGCCGGGCTCCTGACCGTAAATGGTAAAGTGACTGTCGGCTCCCCGTATCTCGCAGGTCCCTTCGGCGGCCTCTAATGACAGTACCTCGTCAACACTTTCTCGCACAATTGCAGCCAGGCGGTCGGCCGGTACGACCACCTCGCCGGCCTCTTCCACCTGGACCTCGTGAACTAGGCAGTTAATGCCGATTTCCAGGTCTGTAGCGCAAATCCGAGCGTCTTTCTTGCCGGTAGTGATTTGTACACAGCGCAATATCGGCTTGGGTGTTCGGCTTGGCACTACGGAGGTCAGCAGTCCTAAAACCTCGGAAAGTGCCGCTCTGTTAAAATTTACTTTCATAATGAACCTCTGTGTCAAAATGAAAAAAATGCTAAGAATTCGAACCTTCAAATCCCAAAAATACCGCTTTAGTTTACACTATAAATCATACGTTCACAATCTTTTTTCAGAAAAAAGCACACCGCCAGCGCCTTTTATATCATAAGGTAGATTTAATTCCTGTCGGTGAAGCCAAAACGGGAAAAAAACGCAGCATAGAGTCCTCTTTGCTGGGGGAAATCGACGGTCTAAAAGGGCAAAGCTGTGGTTAGTTCAAGGCCCCGGACGCAAATGGTACATCCGGGGCCCCGAACATATGCTTTATTCCTACTCACCTCATATCCGGTTTATTTGCGGCGGGCCTGAATTCGCATATTCTTATCGTATTCCATTGTAAAGCTGTATTTTACAATAGTTGCATCCTCGTCGACAGTATTGGGCTGCAGGTTCAGATCCCATCGTAAAATACCCTTCTTGCGGGCGGTGCGCAGGTATTCGCTGTCTTCGCTTAACTGGGGCTCGGTTTTCACAAGATCTATCTTTATTGATGAGTCTTCAGTGTAGCCCAATCTGTCAAGCAATTGCAGTTCGACGGCGGTATTTTTGTAGTTGCTCAGAGCTATGCTGTAGTTATAAGTGTCGATTCGGTTTCCACCCTGAATTCTTGTCTTCTTGTCTTCAAGCTCGTGGGTGACCTGGACCTGAGAATCTATACCGAATCCGGCGGTCAGTTTCTCGCCGATGGTAACCAGCGGCAACTGGCTGTTGCCGACGAATTCGCCGTTTCGGAAGACACTGGCCTTTCCGGGCAGGAGAATCGTATCACTGTCGTTTAGCAGCTCGGCCTGCAGGTAGACATAATCAGTCAGTATGGGGGTGGCAATGAGCGTGAAATCAGCTTTTGTCGAAAGGGAAGCTATAGTAACGAGCTGCTGGTCGCTTCTGCTTGGCAGGCTTAGCTTTCCGGGCAGATTATATGTTACGCTGACACCCTCTTTACGAGCGACGACAGCCAACTGTTTCTGGAACTCTTTTACCTGTACACCACCGGCCTGAAGGACAAAGGCCTGATTGGATATTGCCAGTTCGTTAAGGTCTACATTGGCGGCTATACCCTTTTTAATATTTGCTCTGCGTGATTGTAACTGTCGTCGAACATTCTCAAGCTGTACAAAGGCTTGTTGTTCGGCCTGTTGAGTCGGTTGCGGGGCAGAAAGGCTCACGAGCATCGGGTCGAGGACGGGCGGAGCGGAGACCATAGTAGGCTCGGCCGTAGAAAGGCTCAAGGCAATTCCATCCCAATCTTCACCGCTGGTCTGGTTGACGACTGCGTTGTATTCAATCAGAACGTCCGATTCTTTGGGATTAGCCCGCAGGTTGTATTGCGGATTCCAGTTGGCTCCGTTTACGAGATAGCTCAATTCTATTGTGGCCAGGTTCCCGGTTTTGCTACTGACGAAGACAACTGCTTCGCGCTCGGTTCGGGAATGGCCGGCGTCGAGTTCTTTTCTTTTGCGGGTGAGAAGCTCCAGCTCTTTTGTAAGGTCGGCTTCGGTGTCCTGCAGTTCAAGAATTTTTTGGTTCCATTCGAGAGATTTGGATTCGAGGTACTTCGTATAAGATTCAATCTGTTCGGATTGCATAACAGAGCGATTCAAATCAACATTAGCTCCGTCAATCGCCATCTTCCAGAGGTCTTTGAACTTGTTCCATAAATCGGTGGCGTTTTCACGTTCTTTTGTGGCGTGTTTTAGTTTTCTTTTGGCTTCTTCGATTTGTGCATCGAGCTTTTTGACTTCTTCCCGGGTATCTTCCCTTACCGCTCTTTCCCGAAACCTTACGCTGAGGACTTTGATATCACCTGATGCCTGAGCGTAAAGGCTTTCGGGGACGATTTTAGCCGGCAGATTTGTGACGATTAACTCGGAAGTTCCCGCCGGCAAATCGACATCGAGGGTGCGTGTCACCAGTGCCTGGCCGCGGTAAACCGTCACCTTCGAGATTGTGCCGGTTGTTGTCTGTGCATCGGCAAAAGCAGCCGATGTCACCAGGACGATTACCGCAAGCATTAGTAGTAGGTTGTGTTGTTTCATCTTTTGCTCCTTTCATAAAAAGTTACTGTTTCTACGTTAAATCATTTTCCCTTTTTCTGTTCTCCTACGAGATAAGATTCCAAACTGAGCTTTCGGCGCCGGCCGAAGCCTCAAGACCGAGATACTGGAGTCCAGTGGCGGCAACGGTTGTAATCGGTACAGGTTTTTCGATTCTTCGGCCGGTCCTGACGCCGGGGCCGAGCGCAATCATCCATACCCTGCGGCATCCCTCATCCGCACCTTCGTTGGTGTAGAAGTTGCTGTGATGTATGAAGCCCCAGTGGCCGGGCCGGTCGAGCTGGCGCCCGTGGTCAGGCAGTATGAGCATAAGCGTTTGTCCCCTGTATTGTTCTATTTCCTGCGTTGCCCGCCACAGCCGCCATGTCAGTTCGTCAGTGCGTTGTATCGCATCGACGTAACGTGACCATGAGCCGTAGTGTGCACAGTCGATTTCGCCAAAATCGACAGCCATTACATCCGGGGCGAACGTGCGCATGCAGGCAATGGCGCGGTCGGTCAGGAAGGCATCGTGGCTTGTGCTGTCGGAACCGGCTTTCCATTTTTTATATTCGGCATCGAGAAAAGAGCCGGCTTCTTTCGAGCGCAGTCCGTCGACCGAGATGTGGCTTGTTTGGCGTGCGAGTTTTGCACAGGCGGCCGCGGCCCTTGCTTCGGCATCGGCCGAGCCGAGAGATGCGGCCTGCTGCATTCTTCGGTCCATCTCCTCGGCTGTTGTGCGAGGGATGGTCGGCGGCTCGACGACATTGGCGGCGTAAGCTTTTCCGTAATCGGGGGCGAGGCTTTCTCCTGTTTTGGCGAGTATCGAGGCGTAGACAAATGCCCATGTAGATGTGTCCGGCGTTCGACGGGCCCTGCGGCATATCTCAAAGATAGTAGGATGGGCAACCGGTCTGGTCCAGTCGATATCGTCCCACTCCCAGTGACCGGTCATAATGGAGCCGGCACTATTGGGGTGGACTACCTTATGCTCTACCCGCATGTTTGTAAATAGCGCCGCCTTCGGTACCATTTCATTCCAGAGGCGGGGAATATAGCGGTGCGCGGGGTCGTCGATTGATTCGCTGGAACGAGTGCCTCCGCCGAAGAGGACCACGATGAGCTTGCGTTGTTTAGAAACCGCAGGTGCACAAGCCTGTGCCGAGCGCGAACGTCGCCCGATTAGGTTTGCACCTGCCATTACGGCTCCGAGCCGCGCGGCAGAGCACAGAAACTGTCTTCGGTTAAATTTCTCTGCCATACACCATCCCTTTTTATTTTGCTGACTGTTGAGCTGCGCGCCGCGCGCCGCTAATTACGCTGATGAGCGCTACCTGCGTTTTGTTCTTCTTCCATCCGTTTGCTTCTACAGCCAGATAAAGCTCACCGGTTTTTTGTTTCAGAACCGTCTTATAGATGTTGAATTTTCTCTTCCGGGGGCCATGCTGACTTATGCGCCTTTGCTCTGCTCCGCTGTTTTCACATGGCACAGATGCGCGGAAGTCAATTCCCTCAGGCACGGCGACCTCAAGGTTTATTGGGCCGAACTCATCCCACAACGAAGCCGGATGTAAAACGTAGGCGAGCTGATAGCTCGATGGAGAATGCGTGTCCCAATAAGCATACTGACTGTAGCTGACGGTGAGTGTCTGGGTCGATTTAGCAGGGAACTTCACCTGATAGTGCAGAATATTCATGGGAGCGAAAGTAAATACTACAGGCAGGTTTTTCAGAATCGCTTTGCAGGAGGCCTTTTCCGATTCACTAATTTTGGCCTTTGGGTCGAGGTAGTCCACACGTGCATAAATGGTCGGGTCGAAAGAGCCTGTGAAGGGCGAAGGTTTTATGGCTAATGTTGTGTAATCGACTGTTATTTCTCTCGGACGGACTTTGCCGGTTTTTAGGTCGACAGAGCGCTCGCGTACATCTCCTCCCCATGCCGTGAAGATGGCTTCATAAGCGGCAGCGGCCTCGGGCTTGAAGCGGGAAGCAAGCAGGGCGAAAAATTGTGTAGCTTTCTGTTCTCCGATCGCCGCAACCGGACCGAGGTTCTCGTTAATAAGTTTATGAAACTCTATGTTTATTCCCCACAAGCCCATGGGGTTTCTATCGGGTGGCCGGACCTTGAATTTGCCGAAGTCGAGGCTTGTATACTCAACCATCAGTGCGGCATAGTGATAATTCCAGTTCATATTGTCTACCAGGTGTGATAGGAGGGCTTTGCGCTCTTTTTTTAGCGTTTCATTGTTTGCATTTCGGACAGAATCAACAAGTTCTTTGAGTTTGATATCATCGGCAATTGCATTTTCGATGACTTCCCTTGCGCGCTGGCGGATGATTCCATAGATAGCCGAGTTCGAGATGACAGTGCTCTTTATAACTTTCTTGTCCAGTCGGACATGGACATCCGGCCTGGGCATCATTGAATGCGGATCAACGTAAATGCCTCGAAGTATTGGGAAACCGAAATCCACTTCGACCTCTTCATTGGTCGGGTTTTCAATCGTATATTCGGCAGAGACATGAGCCAGTGGCGGGCCGTCAATGCTTTTGCCGGCCCTTCCAAAGGGTATTTCCCCGCCAAATGTTACCTTGAGGTCTTCCTTTATTACTCTTAGTCGTGTTTCACGGCCGGGTTTTAGGTCCGGGTCGAGTCTGGCAAGTACGCCTTTTGCGGCCGGGTCACCGTTTGGATACTTGATGACAAACGGTCCGCCGTTGCCTACAGCCATGCTTTGAACCAGGAGGCATAGGGTGAAAACACTCAACAAGATTTTTCCGGTCTTTTTTGTTCTACACATTTGAAAATCTCCTTTCGTTTTAAGGAATCCCATTTATTTGTTTCCGGTTTTGCCGATACGGTTTTTGATGAGGACCGGCTCGCCGTTGATTAGCAGAAGGACATCTCCTGCAAGAGCGATACTGCCCTGGCGATTTTCCTTCGCTAATTGTTCTGCAATCTCCATGAATTCTTCAGAGCCGAACTCGATTATCTTTACGGGTTCGACCGTGTCCTCTTCGTTGACGAGTCTGCTGTCGACCCAGCGATTTCCCCTGTGGTAATATGCCTGGTCATTAATCTGCTGAACGGTGTTTATCGAGACGCGGTTCATATTTTGATCGTAGTTGTAGTTTCGCAAGTTCAAAGTTGCCTGTTCCTTTTGTTGAATCTGATTAAGGCTCTGATTGACCGCGGCTTTACCGGTGCGGGCACGCATCGCCCGAGTCTCAAGCGTTCTTGCTGCTTCACTGTAAACATCTTCCGGTCTGCTAAGTGCTGTTCCCTCTCTTGCGAGAAAAGCCGTGTACTCTGTCAATATTCCGAACTCTGTTGAGAGACGAACAATTTCGTCGACGAGTTCCTTTACTTTCGGGTCTTTTGTGGATTTGGCCGGGTCTGCGCCCATTTGGCGAACGGTATCGATAAGCTCAGCGATTTTTCTGCTTGCCCAGAGCCTTGGGACAAATCCGTTACGGACGTTTGCCTTGTTAAACTTGAATTTGAACTTGAACTTCCTTTTTTTACCGAGATAGTTGCCGCTGATTTTGAAGGTAATAGGTTTGTTGCCGACGTACTGGCCGAGCAGGATGATTTGGTCGCCTTCGAAAAGGTCCGGCAGCTTCCGTGGTATGATATCACGTGTTCTGCCGATTGCAGGCTCGCCGTTTCCTTTGACGACCTGCAGTTTTGGGTCGGCGAGAATTGGGCCGGTAAGTTGCTCGAAAACCCTACCTATCTTTGCCTCGACGTCTTCTTTTGGCAGGACGAATTCGGCCCTTGCCCGTGACTCGGCCGCAATCTTTTCCAGCAGCGCGGCGTTGACATCAAAGCCGACGCCGAACGTGAATACCCTGCGTTTGTGGGGATTCGATTTCATGACAACATTGCGGATGGCAACTTCAGATGTATTTCCCACGGTGGGCAGGCCATCGGTGAGGAACAGCACAATCGGCAGCATTTCATCGGCCGGTTCCTGGCTGAGCGCCTGGCGGAGAGCAGCGTGTATGTTGGTTCCTCCGGTTGCGGTGAGCCCTTCGATGTATGCCTTTGCGGCTTCTTCTGTTTCGCTGCTTTTTATGACCGGTATGTCCGAGAAGCGCTGGACTGTACTGTTATAAATGATGATATTAAAGGCTTCACCTTTATTGAGGCCGGCGATAATTTGCAGCGCGGCCTCCTTGACCTGCTTTATCTTTTCGTTCCTCATGCTCCCGGAACGATCGATTACAAGCGTCACTTCCCGCTTGATCGCGGGTGTGTCGTCGGTATTTGTCAACTCGGCAGGCAGGCCGGCAAGTAAGAGAAAATATCCTCCTCCGACTTTTTTGTCCGGATAGGCGAACATCGAAGCGGTTACGCCGTTTTCCTGCAGCAGGTATGACAGCCGGAATGGACCGGGCTCTTTGCCGGCGTCAGCGGCGAGTTTAACAGAGAACTGTTTATCGGTGATTCTTTTTGTCTTGAGTTTATGGCTGGGCGAATATACCGTGGAAATCGGTCGCTTGGCCTTGATGTTTGCAGTAACTTTCCACGGTACGTTATACTTCAACGATTCGGTCCTTGGCAGTATATAATCAATGCGATTGCCGTCAACCTCAAGAAGATGCTCGTACGTCAGACGTATTCTTTGTTTGCCTCTTGCCTCAACGGGAAAGACACTTGAGCGGATAAGATTGTAGCCGATGAATTCAGCCAGCGCCGGGTCGCGGATTTTTGAAACCAGCTGCCGGTATATTCTTTTCGCCTCATCTTTTGGGAGCACTTCGGCCGTGATTTTGCCATGTGGCCCGTCGTAAGCAAAGCCCCTTATAACGGCACCGTCCGGCACGGGGACAATTAGCTCAGCTTCCTGTCGCCGGCTGCTTCTGTTTTCCAGTCTAATCTCTATCGTTGTGGTTGCCGTGCTCTCAAGGATGTCAATTAGCGCGCTGATTTCAGTAATCTCAACAGTTCCGCGCCGGTCCGGGGTGAATGCCCGCGCCCGGCTCTGCGGGACAATGACATTGGACGCAGGAGGCCTGGTCCTTATGTGGTGGATTTGTGCCTGCGCCGGCTCGACCAAAATAAAGGCCGCCACTATCGAGACAATTATTGCAGATGCTGCTTTGAGGGTTTTTGTGTGCTTGTTCATTTTTGATTTCTCCCAAATAAGGTTTCAAAAATAGATATCTTACTAAATAAATAATACGACATTCTCGGTTGAGAGTTGAGTAAAATGGGTGTAAAATAACATATGAGCTTTTTTACAAAGTATTTACAAACCTTCGTCCGGAATTTGGTCTATAATATAAGTAGGTGAAACATGGAACAAAAAGCGCACATATTAGTAGTTGAAGACGAGCAGAAAATCCGCTCGGGTCTTCGAGACTTTCTTGAGTTCCACGACTTTCGTGTCAGCGAGGCTGTGGACGGTCTCGAAGCGCAGCGGATTGTGGCAGAGAAACGGTTTGATTTGATTTTACTTGACCTGATGCTGCCGAAAATCAGCGGCGAGCAGCTTTGTACAAGATGGCGACGAGAGGGTATGCAGACTCCGGTCATTATGCTGACGGCCAAGGGTCAGGAAAAAGAAAAAGTAAGCGGTCTGAATATGGGAGCCGATGACTATATCGCCAAGCCGTTTTCGCTCGAAGAGCTGCTTGCCCGGATAAAGGCGGTGCTGCGTCGTATGGACCCGGGGAGGGCCGTGGGGCAGGCTTTTAAGTTTTCGGATTTTGAAGTTGATGTTGCGGCGCTGAAAGTGACACGCGGCGGTAAGGAGATGGAAATCAGCAAACGTGAAGCGGCAATCATACGGTATTTTGCCGCGAATCCTAACCGTGTCATCAGCAGGGAAGAACTGTACAAGGCTGTTTGGAACGAGGACATGAGTGAATTAGGCACAAGAACCACAGACATGCACATCGCCAAGCTTCGCGGTAAGATCGAGAAAAACTCAGCCGAGCCTCAGATTATCAAAACCGTTCGCGGCGCCGGATATAAATATGAAAATTAACTGCGACAGGATTAGTTAAATAAAATGTACACTCGACTTATTATATTATCGGTAATAATTCTTTTAGCCCTGTGTGGTTTGGCTGTGATGGGACACCACGCCGTGGATAAATGGGCGGAGGGCCTGGAGGGGGCGCGCCTTGGTGAATTTGCCGAGGTAGCGGAGCAAATCAGGCAGGACGTCAAGCGCAAACTCGATAGGTTCATGCAGGCTGAACAGAACCGTCCTTATACCGATTATAATTATTGGTACGTACCGGATAATATCGCGCTTAATCAAGATCAACAGGTGACTTTTTTTCGTTCACCGCTTGGGGGAAGTCTATACAACGGTCTGGCTTATGGCAACTTTCAAATCGGATCGGACGGAAATATCAATACACCAAATGATGACGTAGCGATAAGGGATGGGGCAACGGAGGAAAACAAGGAATTGTATGCTCAAGTGGGATCGAACCGCAAAAACATAGAGACAAATCTGCTGCCTGTGCTAAAGGGTGCGAAGCTGGCCTCATTGAAAGTAACTTCGAGCCCCGAAGCCGGTAGATACCGTAATTTGAACAAGGGGACATTGGANNTACCGTAATTTGAACAAGGGGACATTGGATACCTATGAAGAGGAACAGGCTACCAAGGATGATGTTCAGAAGAGCAAAGATACACAGGTCGAAATAATAAAGGGGAGGCAGGGGAAGGCTTTACCCATCCAGAGTCTACGTTCACAGGAACAGAATATTCGGATTATCAAGCAAACGCGTCAGGCAATTGTAGACAATACCGCTGCAAACGAGGGGCAATTGCAGCAGCGAGAAGCAACATCTCGTTCCCGGCAGCAGAGTGCACAAACGTTAAATTTCGATCAACGGGAGGAGCAGAGTCGAGTAGAGTACCAGCAGCCGGAGGCTCAGGCGGCGCAGATGGCGGAACAGTATGTTAATGTACAGCCACCCGGGAGACCGGACCAGAGTGATACGGTGCAGGTTAAGGTTGGAGGCTTT
>JAABXR010000104.1:1475-1643 GCA_011776225.1 Phycisphaerae bacterium | reverse complement strand
CCTGCGCCGACATTGTCGATCTAATGCTCAAAACCCGCTTCCCGGTCGAGCAGCTGGTCGATTGGATGGATCAGGCACTTCTATACCTGCATACCGGAGCCAGACACTTCCCCTACTTCCTCGAAAAAGGCGTTCGGACAGCCACTGATTTTATTGACCTCTATGACC
>JAABXR010000104.1:249-1399 GCA_011776225.1 Phycisphaerae bacterium | reverse complement strand
AGTTAAACGCCATCGCAGTTGCCTTACGCAACGATCCCAATATGTTCCACATTCGTTATTGGCGCGACCATCAATTTGAGCTGCTCTCTGAAGATGTCGTTTTGGGTAAAGAAGCCAACCTTAAAATTATGCAAGGCTTCCCGGAAGAGGCCATTTCCCTTTACGATAGGCTGCTCCAACAATTTCCAAATTACTACACCGGCTACTTCTATCGTGGCATGGCCCACACGGCCGCTCGCAACTACAGTCGAGCCTCCGATGACTTTAGAACATCCCTCGCCCTGGCCACTCAGGACTGGGAAAATGCCCGCCTGGCCTATCTCCAATTAGGCAAAGTCCATCAAGCGTTAAGAGAGTTCAATGAAGCCACCGAAGCTTATCAACAAGCAATTGAATTATATGCCCCCTTCCCCGAAGCCAACCTGGAATTTGGTCTCCTACAAATGGAATTGAAGAACTTCCAAGCAGCAATTGATAATTTTAACACCGCCATTAATCACAAATTTAGGCTTGGCGAAGCCTATGCTAATCTTGGGCTGGCCGAACTTGAAGCCTGGGCTCAGGCCGGTAGCCCAGGCGATCAAAGAGACGATGTATTCTCAAAAGTTAGACAACATTTTGAACGAGCAATCGAGGAAAACCCAAATTTACTCAGCACATATCTCGATCTGGCTCAAATCCTAGAACAACAAGGCTTAAGTGACCTGGCAATGGAAAAATATTCTGACCTGATCGCCCAGTCATCAAGTAAAGACAATCCGAAAGTGTCCTATTTGGCCCGGCTTCGTCGAGGCAATTTATTATTCAATACCGGGCAGTACCAATCAGCCATCGTTGATTATGACGAAGCGCTTGAACTTGAACGCGATGAAAGCGGCTTCTTCAACCAGGCCCAAGCCTATCTCCGAACCGGACAAACTGAATTGGCGCTGGGCGCTCTACGCGAAACCGTCCGGCTCAACATAAACCATCTACCCGCCTATCAGCAATTAGGCGATCTGGCCCTTCAGTTAAATCACTACACCGAAGCAGCAGAAGCGTATGCCCGTGTCTTAAAATTGCAGCAAGAAGATGACAATCTCGAAGGTCAGATGAATGCTCACTTGAATTTGGGACGTGCCTACCGCATGTTGGGCAACCGCAAACAAGA
>JAABXR010000104.1:0-203 GCA_011776225.1 Phycisphaerae bacterium | reverse complement strand
TGGGTCTGGTGCTGTTCAAAAGAGAACCAGTGATCCAGACTACTGAAGAACAAATAGAAGAAGCGGCCGTAAAATTCACCACCAGCGCCGAACTATTCGATGTATTGAACCAACCCCGCCAAAGTGTCGAAGCCGGTCTATACCTGGCCCGTACCCTGCAAGTGCAAGGCAAAACCAGCGAAGCGCTTCAGGCCCTGGAAGAT
>JAABXR010000068.1:52436-52583 GCA_011776225.1 Phycisphaerae bacterium | reverse complement strand
AAGTCGATATGCCAGTCCGGCGGCCCGGTGTAGAAAGTACGTTCTGTGCTGAGCCAGACATCGGAGACCACACCCATTGCACCGGAAATGTTTAATTTAGCCGGTGTAGATGTGGTGAAGTATTGGGGGTTCGCCAGAATCCTGGCA
>JAABXR010000068.1:359-52401 GCA_011776225.1 Phycisphaerae bacterium | reverse complement strand
TGATGTCATTGAGTCCGTGGATGGCCAAAACGTTGATACCAGATTTTAGCAAATTTAAATAGGCCAGAAGGTTAATCTCCTCGAAGACCAAAGAATCCTCAATGGGACGGTCGGTCAGGGCTGTTGAGTTCCATGGCAATGGTAAGCCGGGCGCATTTCGTTCCGTAAGGTACCGGCCGTTTAGATACGCAACGAATCCATCCTCGTATCTCATTCGCAACATCATTGTTTCGAAAAGAGCAGGATCAATCTCTCCCAAGTCAAATTCAATGCGAATCCACAGCGAGGCATTAACATTCTGCATCTGCTGCTGCACATCAGTGCCAAATTCACTTCCAAAACCAAAACCGGTCGATCCCGTATTCCAGGCTGAATCATCAAAACCAAGTTCAGTCCAGTCAGTACCCAGACCCGCATCGCCGCTGTTAGGCACGTGATAAGATGCAATCGCGCCCGTTGGAACAAGCGTCGTGGCGTGCTGCGCCATACCGTATGAGATATTGGTCAACTGCTGAGGGTATTCCGGAACGTATTGGTGTGCGATGGTATTACCATCATCAGCTACAAGAGCCAGATAATCTCCTCCCTTGTCGAGCTCAAAATTGGTGTGATAGTGACCATTAGGATCAAGATATGGGTAATTATGCGGGTATTCCTCGAACGTCTTCTGCGATGCAAAGACAATGAGGAACTCACCGGGTTCAACCTGGAGACCGTTCGGGAACTGCCACTTTGTCAGGTCTTTTTTATTGTCGGTCAGGTACCAGCCACTTAGATTGATAGTTGTGTCCGTGGGATTGTAAATCTCGATCCAGTCGGAAGATTCGCCGTTTCCATCCAGCAACTCGTTCGGATCAAATGGGGGCTGACTGGCATTGCTGGCCATAAACTCGTTAATGACTACGTGGGGTTCTACTTTCTGCCAATTGTTAGCCAACAGGGCAAAATCAGCCATATTTACCCCACTGACGCCATCCAGGTTCGCAATGCAATCAAGGGTTTGGCAGTATGGGGCCAGCCACTGCCAGGCAAAAGCCTGAACGTCTTTGGAATCAACTACATGGTCAGCATTCAAATCACCTACGATTTGAGCTTTAACATCAGTTATACAGGCAAACAATGCTACCAAAACCAGTGATAGCACTGAGGTTTTTACTGATTTAAGCATCTAAATTTCTTTCCTTATTGATGTTTTTCGGCCATTTATCACGATTTTATCTTTGTAGGTTTTTGGCCTAAAATCCTAACTATTAAACACATGGATTTTATCTATTTTAACATATTTTGGGTACCTAAGTCAATGACTATCGCCCTCAGGCTTCGGGATTTTACAAAAACACAATCCTCAGATGTCCCCATGTAGACAGAAACAAGTACCTCATGGGCTCGTTTATTCACGTATACTTTCAGTATATGTGCGCAAGTCATCAGCTATCAAAATATACGTGGTTTTTTGGAATTTGTTTATAAGCTGATGTATAAACATCAGCTTTGCTTTGCTGTAAGTCTTTGCTTTGATGAGGCTTAAGAGATTAGCACAACGGCCCCATAATCCATTGGTTGCAGGTTCGAATCCTACCGGTTCCCCATTCCTACTTCTTACTTATGNNTACTTCTTACTTATGTAGCCTTATATACCTAATAAGTCACCTTTTACCTTCTTTAATCTTTGTCAAAATGCGTAATGCTCACAAAATGGGAAAAACTCGAACAAGGTATTACTTAAGCTATTGACAAACATCGCAATTATGGTATATATGTAAAACCAAGGTGGATCGTGTAAATCCATCAACTCAAGTAAGTTACTTTGCTTACGATGGATTGGAAACAGTGAAGCAACTCACCAATAGCAAATGGTAACTTCGGGAACGAAGATAGTATTTTATTTAACCAGCAGCATAGTAGGAGGACAATCACTATGAGCGAAAACACGAGAAAGAACACATCTCGTCGCGAATTTCTGAAGAATACCGGCCGAATCGCCGCAACTTCGGCCGTAATGGCGGGTATCGTTCCGCGCATTTATGCAGGAGAGAACAATACCATCAAGGTGGCCCTGATAGGCTGCGGCGGTCGTGGCACAGGGGCGGCATCAAACGCGCTTTCGGTCAGGAACGGGCCAATGAAGATCGTTGCCCTGGCAGACGTTTTCGAGAGCCGTCTGGCCCGCAGTTACAAGAGTTTAAAAAACCGACACTCCAACAAAGTAGACATACCCAAAGACCGCCAGTTCCTTGGCTTTGACGGTTACAAGAAGGCAATGGATTGTCTTGATAAAGGTGATGTAGCGATTTTTGCAACGCCTCCGGCATTCCGCTGGGTGCATTTCGGATACGCAATTAAGAAGGGCCTGCATGTCTTTATGGAAAAGCCGGTTACCGTCGACGGCCCCACGACACGCAAGTTGTTTAAGCTCGCCGACGAGTCTGTTAAGAAGAATCTCAAGGTTGGTGTGGGGCTAATGATTCGCCATTGCCGGGGCCGACAAGAGTTGAAACGCCGCATAGACGACGGTGAGATAGGCGATATTATGATGATGAGGGCGTACCGTATGGGCGGCCGGGCGTGTGCCGTAGGTCCCAAACCGGATGGTATTAGCGAGCTTCTCTACCAGGTTCAGAAGTTCCATAGCTTCCTTTGGGCGAGCGCAGGTATGTACAGCGACTTCTATATTCACCAAATTGACGAATGTTCGTGGATGAAAGGCTCCTGGCCAATCGAAGCCCATGCCACAGGCGGCCGACACTACCGCGGTAACGCAGTCGATCAGAATTTTGATAATTACTCTGTCGAATACACATATGAGGACGGAACCAAGTTTTTCTACCACGGCCGGGCCATCAGCGGCTGTAAAGGTGGATTCGACAGCTATGTACATGGTACTAAAGGTGTGGGGGTCGTCTCGACACGGGGCCACCATCCGGGCAGAGTCCGTACCTACAAAGGGTACAATATGACGAATGACAACCTGATTTGGAAAGTCCCACAGCCCGAGCCGAGCCCGTACCAACTGGAATGGGATGACCTAATCGACGCCATTCGTAAGGACAAGCCTTACAATGAGGCGAAACGCGGGGCCGAAGCAAGCCTTGTGAATTCCATGGGCCGCATGGCCGCCCACACAGGCCAGGTTATCACCTATGACGATATTCTCAACTGCAAGCATGAGTTTGCCCCGGATGTCGATAAGCTAACGATGGATTCGGCGGCACCTCTTCAGGCCGGGCTCGATGGCAAATATCCCGTCCCGCAGCCGGGTAAACTAAAAGACAGGGAATACTAAAATTTAGTTTAGTTTGTGCAGGGTGACAATTTGTACAAATGTTAATATGTAAGGTGTCATGATGCAAAAATATAGCACTGTTTCTTACCGCGTGGTCACATACTTAGTACTTTTGGCGATTAGTATCATTGCGTGTCAGTCTCCGAAAAATGTAGAAGGCAAAGAACGTGAACACAAGAAAAAATATACCGAGACTATTACTTCCAAGAACGGTGATAAGATCTCATTTAATATGGTACTTATTCCCGGCGGAACATTCGAGATGGGCAGCCCGAAAGATGAGCAAGGCCGCAAAGACGATGAAGGACCGCAACATAAAGTGCGCGTCTCTCCTTTTTATCTCTGTACGACAGAGACTACCCTTGAGCTTTTCATGGCCTACTACCGGGAGACGATGACATCAAAGAAAGACTTCTTCGAAGAGGAAAAGGAAACCACACAAAGCAAGGACGATGTTGATGCGCTTACCGGCCCTACGCCTGTTTATGGGGACCTTTCGATGGGATATGGTAAGAAGCATCCAGCCATGGGGATGACCTGGCATAATGCCACGTTCTTCTGTAAATGGCTCTCAAGAAAAACGGGCAGGAAATATCGTCTACCGACAGAGGCTGAATGGGAATATGCATGCCGTACGGGTACTTCTAATGTATTCGGTTTTGGAAACGATAAAAAACAGCTTAAAGATTTCGCCTGTTATGGAGATAATTCTGATGATGAGACCCTCGAGGTAGGCAAGAAAAAACCCAATGGCTGGGGCCTGTACGATATGCAGGGCAATGTACGCGAATGGGTTTACGACTTCTACAATCCCGAGGCGTATAAGGATGCTGCTAAAAAAAGCCCGGCCGTCAATCCAAAAGGCCCGAAGAGCGGTAAGGTTCACGTAGCCCGGGGCGGTGATTATAGTAGTTCGGTAGAGGAACTTCGCTGCGCATCCAGGGCATTCGAAGAAGAGTGGTGGCGCTCCGGCGATCCCCAGATACCCAAGAGCAAGTGGTGGCTGCCCGAAATGGATATCATAGGCTTTCGGATAGCCAGTTCTATAGAGCCAAAATAACCACGTTCAAATAAATAGAAAGCATTAAATGAAAGGACGAGTCTTATGGATGCTTCACAAAATACGACACGGCGCAAATTTCTGAAAAGTACGGCAGCTTTAGCAGGCGGCGCACTGGCAAGTAAATTGACTACAGGCGAAGTTACTTATGCAGGCGGCAGTGATATTATCCGCGTAGGAATGATTGGCTGCGGCGGACGTAACACAGGCGCCGCCGTCCAGGCACTATCGGCGGATCCCGGCGCCAGACTGGTTGCGATGTGTGACATCTTCATGGACCGTGTAAAAGGCAAGCGCCAAACCCTAAAAGATCAGAAAAAAGACCAGGTCACCGTGGACGACGACCACTGCTTCGCCGGCTTCGACGGCTACAAGCACGTGATAGAGGCATCGGACGTAGTAGTGATTGCCAACGCGGCCAAGTTCCATCCGCTTCACTCTATGACTGCAATCAAGGCGGGAAAGCACGTATTCGTAGAGAAGCCCCACGGTATCGACCCGGCCGGGCTCAAACTCATGCAGCAGACAGCCGACCTGGCAAAGCAAAAAGGGCTGTCTCTGGTTTCCGGTCTTCAGAGCCGTTACCACTCAGGTTACGCCGAAACTGTCCAGCGAATCCATGATGGCGCTATCGGCGACGTGGTCGCTATTGAAGAAAATTTCCTCCGCGGTCCATACGGAGTCATCAAGCGCAAGGAGGGACTGACGGAACTACAGTGGCAATGCAGTACACAATACCATTTCCGCTGGCTCTCCGGAGATGATGTTGTCCAGTCTCTGGTACATAACCTTGACCGTACAAGCTGGGCGATGGAGAACAAGGCCCCTGCGAAATGTCACGGATTGGGCGGACGGTCTTCGATGACCGAGCCGATCTACGGTGATGTGTTCGATCATCATTCAGTCGTTTACGAATACGCCAACGGCGCGCGCGTCTACGCCTTTTGCCGCACTACGAACGGATGCTATAACAATTCTTCCAGCGTCGTGCTTGGCAGCAAAGGCAAGGCGAGCATTACAGGGTGCCGGATCTGGGGCGAAACAGACTGGCGCTGGCAGGGAAGATGCAATCCTTACCAGAGAGAACACGATGTACTCTTTAAGGCTATTCGCTCAGGCGAGCCGGTCAATAACGGTGACTATATGGTCCGCAGCACTATGATTACGGTAATGGGACAAATTTCCTGTTACACCGGGAAAGAGGTCACCTGGGACCAGATCAATAAGTCAGACTTCTACTATCCGCCCAAGTCTGAAGATTGCCGCGACGATATGGAACCACCCGTCAAACCCGGTGCTCATGGCAGCTATCCAGTGCCCAAACCGGGTTTTACAAAAATGATTTGATTAGTAAGAGACTTGCAATAAATCCGGATCCTGTTAAGTCTGCAAGATTGTAGAAGCAATCCGCGTAACTGAAAGCTTTAATATAAGGGGCGTTGAGCTAAAAACTAATGAGGTCCATATGAAACAAAAATATTTTTCAGACTATGGAACAAAGGTAAAAATTCCGAGAGCACTTGCCATCGTGGTAATATCATGTCTTTTAGTACTGGCGCTGCTTAATGTTAGTACTGGCTCGCTATGTTTCCTGGGGACGGCCGAAGCAGGTAGCAAACGGCCTGAAACCGAACAGGCCTTTTGGCCCCAGTTTCACGGGCCTAACCGAGATAACATCTCTACAGAAAAAGGTCTATTGAAAAAGTGGCCAAAGGAAGGCCCTGCCATAATCTGGACAGCGAAGGGACTGGGACATGGATATTCCACCGTATCGATTGCGAGTGGAATGATTTATACAACCGGCAATATCGAAAAAGAGACCATTATCACCGCCCTGAATATGGACGGCAAGGAGTTGTGGCAGGTGAAAAACGGTAAGGGCTGGACCGGAGACCGCCCCGGCACACGCGGAACTCCAACCATCGACGGGGACCGGCTCTACCATGAAAGCCCTCTTGGGGATGTTGTCTGCCTTCAAGCAAAGACTGGAAAGAAGATTTGGGAGCTGAATATACTCGATAAGTTCAAGAGTAAGAATATCTTTTGGGCATTGTCTGAATCACTGCTAATCGATGGAGATAACGTTATATGTTGTCCAGGAGGACCTCAAACCTGCATGGTCGCACTGAACAAGAATACAGGGGAAATTGTCTGGAAAGCAGCCAGCGTGAATGAGCCGGCGGGCTATGCCTCTCCGATTGTAGCTGAACATAAAGGTCTGCGAATTATCATCACGCTAACGCTTAAAGGCATGATTGGAGTGAATGCCGATACCGGCGAACTGCTGTGGCATGTCAAACACGTTTCGTATGCGGACGAAAACGTTTTCACTCCCATCTTTCACGATGGGCACGTCTTTATCAGCAGTATAAAGGCGGGTTCGGTGAAGTGGAAGATTAATGTCAAAGACAGCAAGGCGTCGGTTGAAGAGATATGGCGCTCAAACCAACTTGATAATCACCACGGAGGCGGAGTATTAATCGACGGTTACATCTACTCATCAAGCTGTATCTACAACAGAGGCAAGTGGATATGCCTGGACTGGAAGACCGGCGAGATGAAGTATGCAGAGAAGGGTATCGGCAAGGGTTCGCTGACGTATGCCGACGGATTGCTGTACATGTTAAGCGAAAATCGTGCCGTAGGGCTTGTTCGGCCGACACCTGATAGTTATGACCTAATCAGCTCTTTTGAGATTCCAAAAGGCGGTAAAGGTAACAGCTGGGCCCATCCGGTTGTCTGCGACGGTAAGCTATATATTCGCCACGGTGATTTTCTTTATGTATACAGTGTGCGTTGAAAACAAGCAGCTTTAGAAGCTACTATTTTTCAGTATCCTATCAACTGAACTATTCAATCACTACTTCCTGCACACCAGACGACCACCGTTCCTGAAGCTCAATTTCGATTTTGATTCCGTTGGTTTTCACCGGCTCAAAACTAACCTTGTTGAAAGTATCCTTTTGTGTGAGGTAAGGCGTGCTGTTTTCCGCCGGTTTCCAACCGCCTTCGGCATCACGATACAGCACTTTCCAGGATTCGGGTACACGGCATGCACCTCTGCCGGTGTCATCGAACCAGTAAACTTTGATGCTGGAGATTTTATGCTTTTTGTCCCATTCGAACTGAAGCCATTCGGTTGTGTCTTTATGAGGCCAAAAATCGAGCTGCAACGCCGATGAGTCAGATGAGCTTTTCGGCAGAATCTGGTCCTTTATTGCATCCAGAGAAACGTGTATGAACGACGCAGTAGTCTTGCTTCTGTACGTCAGCGTATCCGCGGGTTCGGGCCTGGCGGCCTGCGGTTTTCGAGCCGGCCAGACGGTCATTTGTCCCCTGCCACGATGGGCCCATGCGTAATATGGAATAGCGGTGAATTGCTTCTTTCCGGCCGGCACTATGTCGCCATTCATCATACGTTTAGCCAGCCGGGCCGTACCGGTAATCACAACAACGCCGTTTAAGAGGTCCGGTCTATATTCGGTTTTGAGTTTCGCATCGTCCGGGATAAACAGGTTCGATACTTTGCCATCGTTGTCCGGCCATTCAAGGCAGAAAACGAGGGGTCCGCGTTGAAGGGCCACCCTATCTATATCTGCCTTGACGTTCGGATGGGCGATGACCCGGCGAACCGACATCGGAAGATTCAACTCTATCGTGTCACCTTTCTGCCATTTGCGCTCGATACAGGCAAAGCCTTTCTGAATGTTTAGCGATGCTGGTTTGCCGTTGACTTTCAGCTCGACCGGTTCATTCACAGCCTTGTGAAATTTGTAGAGGTCACTTGGAACAGGTTGATTTTGGGCCCAGCCGGGGATACGAACGTAAATAGCAAACGTATCGCTTTTTTCCGGCTCAACATTGATGTTCACCGCACCCTTCCAGGGATACTGGGTTTGCTGAGTGAGCTTAACCTTATTGTTGGCAGTTTCAATCGTGGCGTTGCCGCCGATAAACAGATTCACATAAATATTATTATTCTTATTGGCATAAGTATAACCCGGTACCGAGGGAATGAACCGGGCAACATTGGATGGGCAGCATGCACAGCCAAACCATGGACTTCGAGCATGCTGACCGGTGGATTCAAGCGGATTCGGATAGAAGAAACGGTCGCCCTCCATCGAAATACCCGACAGCGCGGCGTTGTACAACACGCGCTCCAAAACATCGATGTATTTGGCATCGCCATGCATAAGAAACATGCGATGGTTCCAGAAAATATTGGCTATCGATGCACAGGTCTCGCAGTAAGCCGTCATGTTGGGTAGCTCATAGGCTCCGCCGAAACCCTCATGTCCACCGGCCGCCCCGATACCACCTGTTATGTAAAGCTTGGTGTCGACAATGTCTTTCCAGATAGTGTCAATCGCCCTGATATATTCCATATTACCGGTCAGTGCTGCAACATCAGCCATACCCGTATATAAATAAGCAGCCCGCACGGAATGACCCAGGGCTTTGGTCTGCTCGGTGACGGGTTTGTGGTCCTGCGAGTAGGTACCGTAAAGCCCACCATCACCCTTTGGACCGCGGTTGCCCTTGCGGCCACGCTGATCCAGGAAAAACTTTGCCTGGTCCAGATACTTCCCGTTGCCGGTGGCACGATACAACTTGCATAGCCCGATTTCGATTTCCTGATGTCCCGGCGGATCGGTGCGTTTGCCTTCGGCAAAGACATCACAGATAAGGTCCGCGTTTTTGGTCGCGACGTCCAGGAATGCCTTGTCCCCGGTGACCTGGTAATGGGCGACGGCACCTTCGTACATGTGGCCTACGCAGTACTGCTCGTGAATCGACTGAACGTTGGTCCAGAGTTTTTCAGGCTGCCTTTTGGGTATGGAGTAAAAGGTAAACAAATATCCGTCTTCCCACTGTGCGCCGGCCATTATCCTGACTACCTTATCCAGGTACAGCCGCATCATCGTATCGGGTTGCACCTGCAGCGAATATGCCGCGCCTTCCATGACTTTGTACACGTCCGAATCATTGAAATAGATCCCTTCGTGCTTGCCTTCCATCAAGCCGGCCGCCTTTTCATAGTTTCTAATTCTCCCGGTCTCCTCACATTTCTTGAAGCAATATGGAATAGTAACCTTACGGCTGGTTTCAAGTCGAGGCGTCCAGAAATCATCGTCGACGTGAACCTCGTTAAAGGGTACAGGCTTCACATTATAATCACGCTTTAGTTCAACCTTCTTTTCTTCTGCCAGGCCCGACACAGTGCACAGGCCGATTGTCATCACCGCCGTAAGAACGACTGCAAACATTTGTTTTTGACTTACCATTAGAATTTTCCTCCATTAAATTGCTTTTCACAGAATTCAGCGCTCAATATTAACACTCAGGGCATAAAAAACGCATACGGATATTAAACTATATAGATAAAAACTTAACACTAAATATCTGAAAAATCAAGAGTTCATATTACTCTTTCTGCAAGGATAGAACACTTAATAGAAAATCAAGGAACAGATGGTTAGAGACGAAGAAATACAAAAAAAATTACCCAAAAGCTCTAACTGAAAGCTGACAGTTTCCTCCTAATCCCTGCTCTTCAAGTTCTTGCCCTCGATGAGCTTTATGAAGCCCTTACCCAATGCATCACCGATGAGAAAATAACTCTCCGCATTGCCACACCAGTGATGACCGTGGCTTACATTCGGTGATTGCTCAGGTTCACGCCAGAAGTCATGGGTAATAACAAAGGCAGCGTTATCGATCTGTTCAGCACCCTTCTTCTGAGCTTTTCTGAAAGCCGCCATATTGCCTTTGGCTTCAGGGCCCCCGTTGCCAAGTTCCCCAATAACAACAGGTAGATTCGGCGATTTGAATTCTTTACGCAGGTCCTTTACAAGATTGATGAGATTCTTATCGTACTCCGGTATTGCCTTTGGATCGCACATATCGTTCCAGCCCTGCATCCAGACAAAACCGGCAATCTCATACTCCCGGCCGGCCAGATCAGAAAAATTCTCCTCCATGTTATCGAGAGCCTTATGAATATCTTCCAACATCAGCTTGTAAAATTGCCCCACGATCCCCCCTGAACTGGGAGGACGAAAATCCTTAAATAGACTTTTACCGCCCCAGGCAGTTTTTATGAGCAGTACCGGCTCGTCGTAATAATCACCCACCACATGACCGAACTGCAGTTCAGGACCGATATGACTTGAGCCGCCATAACCGGTGTATCCGATGGTCAGTCCACCAAATCGTTCCCTGAATGCTATCTTCACATCATCACGAACAACCCACTCGCCTTTTTCGTTCTTAAGGTGTTTATAAAGGTGAGATTTGTTCGGGTCTTTCATAGTATTTACAAGGTTTCCCCTGCCGCTATTGTAGTAGCGGGGATGATCCATTGAAACAACGCCCTGCCCTTCCATGTTTGACTGGCCGGCAAGGAGAAACACTTTCACAGGCTTCCTGGATTTTCCCGATACCTTATCGTCCGTGCTGCTTAACCTCACACTTGCATTCCTGATACCGACATCCAGAAGATCTTCACATATCTGCCGTAAATCCATTTCCACGAGATTGGCATTGCAGACAGTATCTCTCCACTTCTTTGGCCAAACAGATTCACCCGACATTGCTCCCAGCCAACTCGCCGTATTGGTAGCAATGCTGTCGGCATCCCTACCTCCCTTGACAGCCGTCAAAACCGTGCGTTCCGGATCGCCTTTGCCGAATACGAAATAAGCCAATGCCCAGGGCTGCTGCTCTGCAAACGAGATAGAAGTATAGAAACCCTCAGCATAATCTACGGGCTCAACATGTTCAGGCATTGGACCATCCACCTCTTTCGAACATTTTTTCACCAATGCTTTCGCATATAACTGTTCATACAGTTCTTCAGGAGTCTTTGCCTTCCTGGCTATACTTACCGCCCGCTCAAAGAGTTTTGTAGCAAGAGGACCTGAATCGTTGATGACAGTCTCAACAATCGAGTCGATTGTTGAGTTTTTCTTAAAGGCTTCCGCCTGTCCGGCGACAACAGAAGATAAAATGTCCTGTTCCAGAGGAGCTTTCCATATACGGCAGAGACTTCCAGCTTCCTTCGATGCAGCTTTGGGATTCGATGCATTGAGAATAGCCACAGGTTGCCACCATCCACCCCCGCCGCCCTGGATATGAGTCAGGCCCGCATGCTCAGCACGGACCTGACCTTTCTCAATCCGCCTTAATACCTTTACAGCCTGTCCCCACCAATTTTCAAAATGCGCATGTTTCAGTAAGTAATCCGCCAGTTTCCCAGGTGTATAAGGAGGATTTGTGTTTAGATAGAAACGGGCAAGGTCAAGTCTGATGAACGTGTCATCAGTTACGCTTCCGGGAGTCTCATGCAGGGCATATCCCGGATTCAGGCCGATCAGGCCGGGGGGTTTCCTATAGGGAAGAAAGCCCCTGAAGTCACCATAATACTTTTGAATCCGTTTGTAATGCTGACATTCAACAGGCCCTCCCATAGCATCTGCAATAGCCGCTCCAAGCCAGCAGCCCATAGCACGATCTCGATAGAACTTGAATGCAGAACTTTCTTTTGTCCAACCAGTATTGCAAGAGAAGGGAAATACGACACCGGCCGCAGCTAATCCCGCAGTTTTCAAAAAATCCCTGCGAGATAATGAAGCTTTATATTTACAAATTTGCGTATCAGGTTTATTTAGAGTAGGCTCTTTCAACACTCTCCTGTTCCTTATAAAAAAACACTAATGAAAATGGATTCTAACCACATATAGCAGGAACAGTTAAACTAATCCTACGAACTCAAAACCAGCGTTTTTAGCACGGATTGTATTAATCTTATCCATATTCCCTGATTTTGCAAGGACACAATTTGAAGAGCGCCTGTTTGTTTGCTTAGGGCTTGAAATTCTGTCACTTGTTTTATATAATATGCACTCGATATAGAAAGAGTTTCTCAACAGTGATGAAAGGAATTCAATGTTAACAAGAAAAACGCTTTGGTTTTCACTAATCTTCGCCTTGTTTTATTCCCACATTTTCATCTCCACTCTTCTTGCTGCCGACCAGCCGCAGTGGGGTCAAAGATATTCCCGTAACATGGTGTCGAGCGAAACAGGACTTCCGGAGACTTTTGACCCGGAGACCGGTGAGAACATCAAGTGGGTGGTTCCACTGGGCACGCAGACCTATTCCACGCCGGTGATAGGAAGCGGTAAGATTTTAATCGGCACAAACAATGAAAAACCACGTGATCCCCGGCATAAGGGAGACCGTGGCGTTCTGCTGTGCCTAGATGAAACTGATGGGAGCTTTTGCTGGCAACTTGTCGTTCCAAAACTGGGAAAAGATCGATTCATTGACTGGCCCCAAGTAGGGATGTGTTCGGTAGCTACTATTGAGGGCGACAGGGCCTACATTCTGAGCAATAAAGGTGAAGTAATATGCCTCGACCTCAACGGCCAGGCCAATGGCAACGACGGACCATACATGGATGAAGGCCGACATATGACTCCAAGTGATGCTGAGCCAATGAAAGTGGCCGAAACCGATGCCGATATAATCTGGTTGTTCGATTTGATTGGAGAAATGGGAGTACACGTGCACGACGGGGCACATAGTTCGATTCTCATCCACAACAATTTCCTGTACCTCAACACCAGCAACGGTCTTAACAGTACCCATACAGGTGTCTTCTCTCCCGATGCCCCGAGCCTGGTAGCAATCGACAAGACAACAGGTCAACTCGCAGCCAGGGAAAATGAAAACATAAGTCGCCTGATATTCCACTGTACCTGGTCATCACCGGCGTTAGGTGAGGTGAACGGTCAAAAACTCGTATTCTTCGGTGGCGGTGACGGCGTCTGTTATGCCTTCGAGGCGTTGGAGTCCGCTCCATCCTCGAAAACATTAAAGAATGTCTGGCGGTTCGATTGCGACCCGACAGCACCGAAAGAAGATATACACAAATACATTAGAAACCGGCAAGAGAGCCCGAGCAATATCAAGAGCACGCCGGTGTTTTACAATAATCGCGTTTTTGTTACTGTAGGTGGTGACATCTGGTGGGGCAAACACCAGGCCTGGCTGAAGTGTATCGACGCTACGAAGGCGGGGGACATAACAAATTCCGGCCAAATCTGGTCATACGACCTACATCGCCACTGCTGCTCTACACCGTCAATTCACAATGGTCTGGTCTTTGTTGCCGATTGCGGTCAACGTATCCACTGTGTAGATGTCAAAACCGGCAAGCCCTACTGGACCCATGAGGCCAAGGGAGAAATTTGGGGATCGACGCTTCTGGCCGACGGAAAGCTTTATGTGGGCACTCGACGGGGTGTTTTATGGGTGTTGGCTGCAAGTAAGGATAAGCGAGTCATAAGCTCGATTAAATTAGACAGCCCTACGGCCAGTACGCCGGTGGCTGCTAACGGTGTTTTATATGTAACCACAATGAAAAAACTCTATGCAATCAAGAAAACTACGGAATAAAAGAGGGCCAGGAAATGCAACTTTTCGGTAAAAAACAAGTAAGATCAACTCCGTTGGAGACTCAACGGAAAAAGTCTCTAACGGGGTCAAAGTGTAAAAATCCGGATAAACATATTAAGCATAACAGTAAACAACATTGGTTTACATGGATTTTTCCAATCGGGGGATTGTTGGCTTTGATATGGTTTTTGATTCGTGTGATTCCAAAGCCCTCCCGGGCAACGTATCCCTGTCAACGGATGGCTTTCCCGCTGGCATCGGGCTTTGTAATCTGGCTTACAGGAGCGATTGGTTCAATAATGGCTGTTCGCAAGGCTAAACGCTGCTTTGTACAATCGCGCTACGTACTATGTGTAATGCTTATTGGTGTAAGTATCGGGTCCATATGGTTTGCCCAGAGCATTACGACAGAGAAGGAACTTTTGGCCGATGAGCCCGTGGCAAATGCTCCGGTGGGAACGGCCAGGGGGATTTACCCGGGACGTGTCGTATGGGTCCACAACCCTGATGCGACCGACTGGGACGGCCCCGGAGACGGATATTGGTGGGAAAACAGTCACACGAATCAGAAGGTTGTTAACGGTATGATGGCCCAATCAATACATGCCTTGAGCGGAGAGGGAAACAGCAGCGCTGCCTGGGACAAGCTCTTCAGGCACTTCAATAAAACTCATGGAAAGGGAAATGTCGGATATAAGCCGGGAGAGAAGATTGTCATCAAGATCAATTTTGTAGGCTGTATCAGGATATGGGACAGACGCCCCGTAACAAAAGTCGAAGATTACAACCTGAGAAGCTCTCATTATATGAACACTTCCCCGCAAATGATAAACGCCCTGCTCAGGCAGCTCGTGGATGAAGTCGGTGTTAAACAAGAAGACATTACGGTTGGTGATACTCTGTGCTATTTCCCAAATGAGTACTACAAACTGTGCCACGACAAGTATCCGAATGTTCGTTATTTGGAATACTTAGGTAAATTCGGTAGAACGGCCGCGAAGCTATCGTCGATCCCGTTTTACTGGAGCACGCCTGATGCGGCGGGAACGAAAACAGACTATGTGCCGGAGTCCTATGTCCAGGCCGATTATCTAATCAACATGGCGAACCTCAAGAGTCATCACGACGTGGCGGGCATCACGCTCTGCGCGAAGAACCACTATGGCTCCCTGGTCAGGAAGCCGGCCCGAATTGAGGGTTATTATGACATGCATAAAGACATGCCGTACACAAAACCGGGCAATGGGCATTACAGGCCACTCGTAGACCTGATGGGACATAAGCATATGGGAGGCAAGACTTTGCTCTATATTATTGACGGGCTTTACGCCGGGAAACACGCAAAAGAAAGGTCTCCGAGGAAATGGAATAATTCTCCGTTCAACGGAGACTGGAGTTCGTGTCTTTTGGTCTCACAGGACCCGGTCGCCATCGATTCGGTCGGTTTCGATTTTCTGCGTAATGAATGGAATGATGCTCCTCACAAATCCGGCACAAACGATTACCTGATCGAGGCGGCACTGGCACATAAGCCACCTTCAGGGACTTTCTATGACCCTGACCATAAAGGAAATGTAGTACGCCTGAAAAGTCTAGGCGTTTACGAGCACTGGAACAATCCAAAAGATAAGCAGTATTCCAGAAATTTAGGAACCGGTAAAGGCATCGAACTGGTTAAGGTAACACAGGCTGTCAAAGAGAAGGCTGCCCCAGTGGTTTCTAAAGTCAACACAAAAGAGGTTCATCTTGTTGCCGGGGCAAATAGATAGATTCTTGACAAGGCCTATTTAGACAGGTAATAATAAGCTGGGCAACATCAGAACAGGCCTTCTTTGATAAACTGCTTAGCCTGGAAATCCTATGTACAGTTAAGTATCCTTCGGTTTCGGAGGAAAATGACAATGATGTCAGCCTGTAAACACAAGAGATGGTGTCTGGTTTTCTCCGTACTATTTTGTTTGTTCCAGCCCCAATCAGGCGTGAGTCTAAACTCAATCAGCAGCGGACATGGTGGGAACCCACAAAGTCGTCAAAAAATCAGGACGAATGAAACTCGGGCCAAGTTCGCCTTCCTCACAAAAATCATCGAACAATTTCAAACAGATTCACAGACTCGTAACCGTTGGCAGAAGATTGCATCGCAAACCCTTCGACCCGAATCACTAATTCTGGTTTCCGACAGCGATCCCACAGACATAGTATTACGCCGCACGGATGCATTGTTGTCACACCTAATATCAATGCCCGGCGCACCGGACCTTTCGGCTGAAGAAATCCGGCTGAAACAGTTGGAAAAAGTCAATACCAGGATTCCTCTCGAAGACAGTAAGGCGCGGTACCAACTCTTTGAGCAGGTGTTGAGACTACGGCGCAAGATTGCATTTTCCAATCCATTGCTGGATTTTGACCGCATCCTGTTTATCAAGCGTCATTTTCTCCCCGCAACTGCGACATGGGGAAGTGACATGCGCGGAAATCACATGTGTGATCAGTACTACGGCTTTCATGCGATTCCCGGCGGCGGGCTGTTTGTGCTGGACAATCCTTTTGGGGAAAAACCGGTCGTTAGAAACATTTTGGTCGATTCAGTGTGTAGAAATGGGCGATTCAGGGGCAAAAAGCTACAGCCCGGCGGATTTCTTTCTCCGGAATTATCCTATGACGGCAGGACAATCCTGTTCGCCTATACAGAGGCTGAGCCGACGAAGTACAAGTGGACTGAAAAAAGTACATTCCACATATTTAAGGTCAATGTTGCCGGCTCGGGCCTGGTTCAACTGACCGACGGGCCGGTAAATGACTTCGATCCATGCTGGCTGCCTAACGGACGGATTGTATTTATCTCAGAACGTCGCGGTGGTTATGGACGATGCCATCCCAGGCCGGTGCCACTATATACGCTACACTCGATGAATGCTGACGGCAGCAATATCATACGCCTCAGTCACCATGAAGGCAACGAGTGGCATCCCAGTATAGACCGTAACGGAATGGTCGTCTACACACGTTGGGATTACGTGGATCGCGGCAACATACAGGCCCACCATCCGTGGATTACCACGCCGGACGGTTACGATGCACGGGCAATCCAGGGAAATTACGGCAAATCAAAGGTTGCCCGACCAACGATGGAAATGGACTTGCGGGCTATACCCGGTTCTCATAAATACATCGCCACAGCAACAGCCCATCACAGCCAGGCCTATGGCTCGTTGATCTTAATCGATCCTCGTATCAAAGATGATGACGCGATGGCAGCACTTAAGCGGCTTACGCCGGAGGTGCCCTTCACGGAAGCCGAAATTCGCTACAGTGATGGCCAGGTATATGCCACAGCATGGCCACTTAGCGAATATTTCTACCTGTGCGTCTATGACTGCAATGGAAGTGCACGACGAGGCACGAGAAACAACTTCGGTATCTACCTCGTGGACGCCTTCGGAAACAAGGAACTGATCTACCGCGACCCGGCAATCTCATGTCTAAGCCCCATACCGCTGCGACCGAGGCAAAAACCACCAGTGCTCACCGGTGTGAGCACAACTCCAAAACAGCCACCATCCGAACACCTCCAAACAGCCCCGGTTGGTGTTATCAATGTCTATAATAGCCAACATCCGTTCCCTGAAGCCACAATAATCAAAGCCCTTCGGATAATTCAGATTTTACCTAAAACTACACCGCTAATTAATAAACCGAGGATTGGCTATGGCAATGAAAAAGGAGCCCGAGCAGTACTCGGCACAGTGCCGGTAGAGACGGATGGCAGTGCCTATTTCAATTTACCAGTCGCTAAACCTGTTTACTTCCAAGTGTTGGACGAACATGGTCTGGCGGTTCAGTCGATGCGCTCCGATACTTACGTCCATCCCGGTCAACGGCTTCTCTGTCGCGGATGTCACGAACCGCTCCGCTCTGCGCCAGTAGTTCCAGAGAGGCTTCCACTTGCATTTCGCAGGCCGCCATCGAGAATACGGCCAGACGTCGAGGGCTCCAATCCATTTAGTTTTCCCCTTCTCGTCCAGCCTGTTCTGGAGCGCAAGTGTGTTACTTGTCACGAAAAGGAGCCTAAAGCACCCGACCTGCGAAAAGGGGACTGGAATAAGAATCCTGATTACAGGTATAGTTCCTACCAGAACCTTAGGAAATATGCCTTTTTCTTCGGAAGTTCTCGCAACGAATACGATCCCTGGACCACTCCTCGAACCATACCGGGCCGGTTCGGCGCCCGGGCCTCCAAACTGTACGAAATCCTCAGGCAAGGACATCACGATGTGATACTATCCAAAGAAGACCTTCACCGTATTACCCTTTGGCTGGACTGTAATTCCGACTTTTTCGGTTCCTACGAGAACACTGAATCCCAGGCCAAAGCAGATATCGTTCAACCGATATTGGAGTGATACCCATACTTCTTCAGTAAAAGTGAGGCAAAATCAGCTTCTAATCAGTCAATGATTTCATATATTGTTTCCTGAAAAGAATGGTTCTTGTTATTTATATGGAATGCAATATACTTGTCTTGGTCAGTTATCGAAGCCATAAAACCGAAAGTCATTTGTCGGGAGAAGCCTATGGAGGCCGTAAATAAAAACATTAAATCCATTATGAATCCCAAGTCAATCGCCGTAGTAGGGGCGACCAACAGGCCCGGCAGCGTAGGGCTGGCCGTGTTTCGAAATATCCTAACGGCCGGTTTTCAGGGAGTGCTTTATCCGGTCAATCCCAAAGCCAAGTACGTCCAGAGCGTAAAGGCCTATCCAAAGCTGGAGGACATTCCTGATGAAGTTGACCTGGCAGTTATAATTGTTCCTGCCAAAATAGTATGTCCCATATTGGAAGAGGCGGGCCAAAAGAAAGTCAAAGGGGGCGTAGTCATAACAGCCGGTTTTAAGGAGATAGGGGGACATGGCGTAGAGCTGGAAAATAGTGTCAAGGAAGTGATTGCGAAATACGACATCTGTCTCATAGGACCAAACTGCCTCGGAGTCATCAATAACAGTGATAAAGTCCGGATGAATGCCAGCTTCGCCACGAAGATGCCAAAAGCCGGAAACATTGCCTTTATTTCGCAATCCGGGGCCCTTTGTACCGCGGTTCTTGATTATGCAGAAGGCAGGAATATCGGATTCTCTAAATTCGTAAGCTTCGGGAACAAAGCCGATGTGAATGAGATAGATTTGCTGCGCTATCTCAAAGATGATCCGGATACCGAGGTAATTCTTATGTATCTGGAGGACATTACCAATGGCCGGGCGTTTCTTGAGACCGCGAGGGAAATCACATGGCAGGCCCACAAACCTATACTCGCGGTCAAATCAGGTCGTTCTATTGAGGGTGCTCGTGCGGCTGCATCTCATACCGGAGCTCTGGTCGGGTCCGACACCTCCTACGACGCCCTTTTTCGTCAGAGCGGTATCCTCAGGGTGGAAAGTGTCGATGAACTCTTCAACCAGGCTATTGCCTTTTCCAAGCAGCCGATACCAAAGGGCAATCGCATCGCTATTGTAACCAATGCAGGAGGCCCGGGCATTATGGCCACCGACGCCGCCATTCGACACAATCTTAAAATCGCTCCCCTATCGGATGAAACAAAACAGAAATTAAAAGAAGAACTTCCTCCTACTGCAAGTGTCGAAAATCCTGTTGATGTGATTGGAGACGCAAACCACGAGCGTTACAAGGCCGCAATTCGACATATCCTAATGGATGACAATGTGGATGGGGCCATTGTGATACTCAGCCCTCAGGCTATGATCAATGTTTTGGAGACGGCACAAATCCTTCCTCCTGTGGTGAAGGATATTAACAAACCGGTGCTCTGTTCATTCATGGGTATTGTCGACGTTTCCGAGGGCGTTAAATATCTGGAAAAGCATGGTATTCCAAATTACCAATTCCCCGAAGCGGCAGTCAGATCAATGGCCTCCATGGCTTTCTATTCTAAAATATTGAATCTCGACAGGAGAAAGGTACGAAGAGTAGCTGCGGACCGAGACACCGCCAACGCTATCATAAAGAAAAAACTTGCAGATAAGGACAAATACTACATGTCTGAAAGGGAAGCGAATGAAATTCTCCAGTCTTACGGATTTCCGGTCCTAACGAGTTTTCTGCTTAAAGATTCTTCTGAGGTCGAGGAGGCAGCGGAGCATATTATCTTTCCGGCGGCCATGAAGATTTCTTCCCGGGACATTGTCCACAAATTTGACGTCGGCGGAGTTCAATTGAAAATCAAGACAAAAGAGGAAGCGCAAAAAGCCTTCGAACAAATGATTGAAAATGTGAAAAGGCATAAACCATCGGCAAAAATCGACGGTGTAATCATAGAGAGGATGGCCAAGCGCGGGGTGGAAGTCATTCTCGGCGGCGCCAGGGATCCGAAGTTCGGGCCAATCTGTATGTTCGGCCTCGGGGGGACATTAGTTGAGGCAATGAAGGATATCACTTTCCGGCTGGCTCCGATGTGGGAGATTAGCGCCGAGATTATGATACAAAGCATCAAGGCATACATTATTCTCAAGGGAATCCGCGGAGCACCACCCTGTGACATCGATGCCATCAAAGACTGCATTCTGAGGCTTTCTCAGATGCTAAGCGACCACCCTGAGATAGCCGAGCTGGATATCAATCCACTGATAGTTTATCCTGAGGGAGAAGGATGTGTGGTGGCGGACAGCAGAATCCTGTTGAAAAAAGCAACGTAGATTCTCTCGGGATGTAATACAGGGAAATCTGTTCCCCGTTTTAACGGATAGTATTCAGACCAAGCTCTCAACAATTAACGTAACCATCTCAAACATTTTACAATGATGAGTTTGATCAACGTAAGTAGATACCCCAAACACATTGTTATCCCGGTGCCGATAACGATTAACCAACTCCAGGCCAGTCCGATCACTTCATACTTAGAAAGTAACATAAGAATTAATACACAGATGGTACTAACAATCATAGCGATGATATTACCCCAACCGCCTTTTCTCTTCGTCAGCAATCCCAGCAGGAAAATCCCCAAGATCGCCCCGCCGGTTATAGAGAATATCTGAAAGGCAAACCAGAGTATATTCTTGACCGGTTCACAAGCCAAAGCAATCAATGCAAGGACCAAACCGAAAAAAACGACACCGCCCCGCGAGACCAGCAAATAATGTTTCTCAGTGGCCTTATTCTTAGTCAGAGGCCGGTAAATATCTGATATGAAAGAAGAGGCAAGCGAACTCAGCGGGGAATCGATGCTGGCCAATATGATAGCAGCCAGAAGCAGGCCCTTGAGGCCTGCCGGAAGGGAATGGGCGACAAAATGAGAAATGACTTCCTTGGCCTTATCAGGCTGGACGACATCGGGATTCTGTTGATAGAACACGTAAAGCAATGTCCCAATCGCCAGATAGAGACACATAATAGGAATCACGGTGATAATCGTTGAGATGAGAGTTTTTTGGCTTTCCCTGTGAGTTTTGACGGTGAGTAAACGCTGGGTCATCTCCTGGTCGGTACCGAACGCCGCCATTCCTATAAAAAAACCGTTTACACTGCCGGCCCAGAAGATAGTGGGTTCGTTTAGATTAAAATCAAATCTGCACGCACTCAGACGCCCCGCCTGTTCAGCAATCTGCCAGGCTTCGGTCAAACCTCCACGGATTTGGTAGATTAGGTATATAAACAAGGCGATGCCGGCAACCAGGAAACAAATCGCCTGATAAGCTCCGGCCCAGACTACGGCCTTTATACCTCCGAACGCAATGAAGATGATGCTAATAACAGTGAACATCAAAAGCGTCTGCACCAGGCTCCAGCCCATTATAAGGCCTACTCCGAGACAAGCGGCGTATAGCCTGACACCTGAGGCAATCAAACGGGTAATGAAAAAGAATACGGCGCCGGCATATTGCGTCTCGGCTCCAAACCGGTGCCGGAGAAACTCGTAAATGCTCGTGCAGTCATACTTATAAAACACCGGGAGAAATAGAAACGCAACCGAAACACGCGCCACGGCCGTGCCTATAAAAAACGGGACATATTCCCAGTTCTCGCTATAGGCAGTAGCCGGAAAACCGACTATGGTCAGGGCGCTTATCTCGGCAGCGGCAAAAGAAAGGCAGGCAACTATCGAGGGTACCCTTCTGCGACCGAGAAAAAAGTCGTTGGTATCTTTTTCCTCCTTGCCGAAGACATAGGATATGACAAATAGAAGAAGCATCGCCACGGCTATGATTAAAATATCTATCCGCCCAAGGGAACCTGTCAAATTTTCAATAGCTAAAGTTGTGAGCATGTCACCTCTATCATTGCTTTCGGTACGAATCCGCCGTATTCATCTGTACCCCAACGGTTACCGGACAATAAATTTACAAGAAAAAGACAACTACGGTCTTTCGGCGATGGATTATATGTATATTCCACAGGATTTGCAATATAAAGGCCAGGCGAGAAATGCGTTTACAGAATTGGCGTAAGTTGATATGAATATGGACAAAATACATAAAACGACGATTTATACTTATTGAGAGCCAGTGATGTCGGATGCTGTTGAAAAAGCCAAAAAGTTCTTAAATGAAGAGAAAGCATTCAGGTTGGGAGAATTACTAACAGAATCGTCCCATCCCAAAACGCGAGCCCTTTCCCAAACGTGCAAATCCAATCTTGGCGATGGTATTCGGCTGCTGCAATCAGTGGACGAAGAAATTCCTCCAGCCGTGGAAAAGGTTTTTCAACAAGATACGTTCAAAAAACTCGTCGAGACATTTGGTAATGCTTTAAAAGAAAAGAGAAGAATATTTTTTACGGGCTGTGGAGCTACGGGACGTTTGAGCATACTTTTAGAGACGGCCTGGCGGCGATTCTGGCAGACACTAAAACAAAAACATCCCGATATCTCTGCAAGACTTCCCGAGATGGAAGATCTTACTTACAGTATTATGGCCGGCGGCGACTTTGCCCTGATTAAGTCGGTGGAAGGATTCGAGGATTTCCCGGACTTTGGCCGATTCCAATTAAAACAAGCCGGTATTAGCCCCGGCGATGTCGTTGTAGCTATTACAGAAGGAGGAGAAACCCCTTTTGTGATTGGCACCGCCTGGGAGGGGCTCGGTACGAAGGCAAAGGTTTTTTTCGTATACAACAATCCAAGCGAAATGCTACAACGTCACGTCCAGCGTTCTCGAGAAATAATCGAAGAGCCACGCATCGCAAAACTCGACCTATCGACAGGTCCGATGGCGATCACAGGTTCGACAAGAATGCAGGCGACAACCGCTGAATTGATGGTTGTCGGCAGTGCTTTGGAGATAGCCTTAGTGCAATTTCTTAAAGAGAATTTAACAGCATCCGAATGGGAGAAACTGGGATTTTCAATTTCATCGCCTGATGATTACCATCAGTTACTTGTCAAGCTGTTAAACCATCTCTCGGAACCCGAAATGGTGGATACTATGGCCCGCCTAACGGCATTCGAAGAAAATATTTACCGTCGACACGGCCTAATAACCTATATGGCCGTTTCAGCCACTCTGGATGTACTGACGGATACGACCGAGCGTTCACCTACGTTTATGATACCTCCCTTTCGCAAGCATGGAGATATTCACTCTCCTCAATCGTGGGCTTTTGTCAAGAATCCGTTCCTTCCTACACAAGAAGCGTGGCGAGATATGCTGCAGCGCGAGCCACGCGGCCTGGAATGGGGACCTGATATTTATAAACAACTAAATATCCCAGCGGCATTGCAAGCTAATCCACCCTCCCTCGATAATACTGAGATATACAAATTCAGAATAGGCAACGAACCGGACACATCACGTATTGATGCACCTGACTCGGCGCTGGTGACAATTGCTGTTGGAGATGAAACAAACCATCTAATTGACGCAAGCCTGAAGCGATTTGGCTCTGGGTATAAAAAAACTGCAGCGATTATCATAGGACCGTCAATTACTGATGTGAAAACGGACGAATTGTTTCATTTTCAGTGCGTACTGCCCGATTCACCACTTCAATTGTGGCACCATATCGCTGTTAAACTGATTCTAAATACTATTTCCACCGCAACTATGGCCCTGATGGGCCGGGTTGTAGGTAATGCGATGATTTGGCTGTCACCAAGCAACAAGAAACTGATAGACCGGGGCTCGCGCCTGATTTCTCAATTGACAGGATGCAGCTATGAACAGGCCTGCATAGAATTGCATAAGGCAATGGAAGAGGTGGAATCACGTTCACAACAAGCCGAAGAAGTCCCCTCTCCGGTTGCGCTGGCCATCGAACACATCGGCCTGGAAAGTGATAGCACTTGATGTGAAAAACCGTCCATTATTCCAAATTTTCAGTTTGGATACATAAGATATTTATTTCTGATTTGCAAAAAAGATTTTAGGTCGGCCTGCCAGCCCTCTCTAAGTTCTTCCAAAGACGACCGACTTGTAATAGCTTCCCGTATTGCCGAGGTTCCACATAACCGGTCGAAGTGGCTGGTTTTCCACTGGAAGTCATTCGGATACATTTGATAAATCTTATCTACAATCAGAATGCCGCTCCAGTAGGGCTCAAGCAAGTCCCTATTGGTTATAAAAATCCTAACACCTTTACACCGCTGGTCTTTGTATTTGGAACTGACCGGCATAAAAGAAACCGGCCTAAAACGAATACCCGGCAAATTCAATTTATTCAATTCTGCTGCCAAACGCCCCGAATCAATCCAAGGGGCGCCGAATTGCGTGAAGGGCAGAGGCGTCCCCCTGCCTTCTGAAACGTTAGTTCCCTCCAGCAAACATAAACCGGGATAGACGATAGCCGTTTCCAGGCTAACCATATTGGGTGACGGTTTTATGAATTTTAATCCCGTCCGGTCGTACCATATTCTCCTTCGCCAATTTTGCATCGGAACCACGGCCAAATCGGCCTTTACACTGTCTTTGAGCCAGCCCTGCTCATTAAACATTCGAGCCAGTTCGCCGGCCGTCATGCCGTGTCTTACAGGAATTGGATACAGGCCTACAAAAGTTGCAAACTGAGGTTTGAGAATATTACCTTCGACCTGAAGGCCGTTTATGGGATTCGGACGGTCCAGAACGACGAAACGCTTGCCGTATTCAGCCGCGGCTTCCATTGCCAGAGACATGGTATAAATATAGGTATAAAATCTTGCCCCGATATCCTGTATGTCAAAAACCAGTACATCAAGGTTTTCCAGCATTTGAGGCGTGGGCTTCAGTGTCTTACCATACAAACTGTAAACGGGGACCTGACAATTGGGATCATTCATACTTTTAACGTGCACTCCAGCCTCTTCTACACCGCGGATTCCATGTTCCGGGCTAAAATATGCGACCACTTTTACGTTGTCCATACTCCTGAACACATCCATTATATGTTGTCCCCTGCTGTTATAAGCAGTGTGGTTGGTTATGATACCGACACGTTTGTCATCGAACAAATGCCTGTACGAGTTGATATTATCCAAACCGGTTTTAACTGAAGCCTCGCAGCCTGAAACAAACACCACGAAAATCAATATTGTGGATACCGTTGTCAATCGCATTTTGTTCCCTACATTATTAAAAGTGAATTTGTTTGTTTAACCGGTCCCTATTATACTTTGAAATTACCCAATTACAATTTACACTCTAAACAAATTATCAGAACAACAGCATATAGGGTAATAATTGAGGGGACAGAACAGGCTGTCTGTGTTAGAATATGCCTTTATGTAGTGTTTTCAGGAAAAAAGAAACAGACATGAAATTGACAAAAACTATCACAATCCTTCTCGCATTACTGCTGCTGACGTTAACAGGCTGCCAGTTAGTTGAGAAAAGACCCTGCCAGCCGGACCTGAGCGGGATTGACCGTATAGTCGAAGAAGAAATCGAGAAAAGTAACATCCCCGGCGCGGTCGTTCTAACAGGGCAGGGAAATAAGGTCCTGTACTGGAAGGCCTTTGGCCATGAAGTTAATGAGCCATTCCAGGAGAAAATGTCAAAAAACACCATATTTGACCTGGCTTCAGTGACCAAACCGGTTGCTACGGCTACGTCTATCTTGATCCTGGTGGACCGAGGAAAAATAAAATTAGATGACTATGCAGGCAAATATCTTCCCGCTTTTGCCTGTAATGACAAAGAAGAGGTTCGGATTAGGCATCTATTAACACATACTTCCGGTTTGCCGGCTTATACAAATGCAGACGAATTAAAAAACGCTTTTGGGACTCCCTGTCCCGATAAAGTGATAGACAAAATATGCAACTTGAAAGCTTTGAGCAAGCCCGGTGAAGAATTTCGCTATAGCTGTCTTGGATACATTACTTTGGCCAGGATTGTAGAAATAGTAAGTGGCGATAACATTGATGATTTCTCCAGAGAAAATATTTTTGCGCCACTGAGAATGAAACAAACTACCTATAATCCCCCAGCATCCAAAGAGAAAAATATTGCGGCCACTCAGATTGTGGAAGAACAATTGCTTCGAGGCACTGTCCACGATCCTCTGGCCCGATTGATGGGAGGAGTATCCGGCAACGCGGGGCTGTTCTCTACGGCCAACGATTTGTCGACATACTGCCGGATGTTGTTCAATTCCGGCAAATGGAAAAGAACCAAGGTCCTCAGCCCTGAGTCTGTCAGGCTGCTGACCACTGTCCAATCACACGACCGGGCCTATGGCTTCGACGTGAATTCCAGTTATTCATGGGTGAAAGGCTCTTATGCCCCGGAAAATGCATTTTGCCATACCGGCTATACAGGAACGTCTATAGTCTGCGATCCGGAAAGTAAGGTCTATGTTATCATCCTTACAAACAGGGCTCATCCGCACGATAAAGGAACTTCGAAACCCATTAGGACAAAAATCGCGGACATCGTTTTTTCAGCTTATAAATAGTATCTCACCTGCCCCCCCTTCCAAAAGAGGCACTCGCAAAGGAGACCCGGATTATGTATAATCTATCGTAATTTATATTCGACTTTAGGAGACCTATCATGGATCGCAGACAATTTCTTCAAGCCGGTGCGGCCGGTTTAGCATTGTCGGCCATAGGCGGCTATGCCCCGATGTTTGCCGGCCAGAAGCCAAAACGTGTAGCCCTGATCGGATGCGGATGGTATGGCAAGAGCGCACACTTTCGCCTGCTTCAGATTGCGCCGGTCGAGGTTGTGGCTTTGTGTGATGTGGACAAGAAGATGCTTGCCGAGGCCGCAGAGATGGTGGCCGCTCGGCAAGCGTCGAAGAAAAAGCCCCATACTTACGGCGACTACCGAGAAATGCTAAAACGTGAAGAACCCGACATCGTGCATGTTGCCACGCCCGACCACTGGCATGCCCTTCCAATGATCGCGGCCGTCAAGTCAGGGGCAGACGTCTATGTCGAGAAGCCTATCAGCACGGATGTGGTGGAGGGTCAGGCCATGCTGGCAGCGGCGCGTAAATATAAAAGGGTTGTGCAGGTCGATATGCAGCGGCGCAGCACGCCCCACCTGATTGAAGCCCGCGACAGAATAATCAAAGAGGGCAAGCTTGGGAAAATCGGTCACGTCGAGATATGCTGTTACTATCATATGCGCGCCCGTGGTAATCCCCCCGATATGGCCCCGCCCGAACATCTTGACTGGGAGATGTGGACGGGCCCGGCCCCAATGCGCCCATATAACAAAATCGCCCATCCTCGCGGCTGGCGGGCATTCATGGAGTACAGTAATGGGATAGTCGGCGATATGTGCGTTCACATGCTCGATATGGTCCGGTGGATGCTCGATTTGGGCTGGCCAAAGCGCATCAGCTCATCCGGCGGCATCCTGGTGGACAAAAACAGTAAGGCCAATATCTCAGACACCCAAACGGCTGTATTCGACTTCGGGGACCTGCCCGTGGTGTGGACGCACCGCACATGGGGCAATGCACCGGACCCCGAATATCCTTGGGCGGCCTTCATCTATGGCGACAAGGGAACTCTTAAGGCCGACGTCCATAAGTACGAGTTCATTCCCCGCGGTAAGGGCAAACCGGCCAAGGGCAAGGCCCTATATGAATATGACAAGTACCCGGAAGACGAAACCGAGAAGGACCTGGAGCGTCACGTGGCGTCCGCCGTGCGGGCACACTGGAAGAACTTCCTGAAGATGGTCGAAACACGAGGACGTCCCGTCTCCGACATCGAGGAAGGTTACATCACAGCGACTTCGTGTATTCTGGCCAACATCGCTATGAAACTCGGCCGAACACTTACATGGGATGCAGACAAGGGACAGGTTGTAGGTGATAAAGAGGCCAACCGGCTGCTGCGCCGTCCTTATCGTCGGCCGTGGATCCACCCTGATCCGAAACGTATTTAGCTACAGATAGTATCTCTGTCTTATAGCTGTTTCTTCTGCTTTTTTGTCTGACGTTCCAACCACCGGGCGGCGTTGGCAACGATTTTCAACGGCTCCTGCTGATGAAAGACATTAAAGTTCTCGTGGCCGGGTCGAAAGTAAAACACTTTCCCCTTGCCCAGATTCCATATTGCCCCGCTGCGAAATCGCTGTCCCGCCTCCCATGTCTCCTCAAAGACCACGGCATCGGGAGCAGGCACATGGAAAGGCTCTCCGTACATCTCCGTTTGGGGAAAGGTGAACTCTTTAGGAATGCCTCTGGCGATAGGGTGATTGGGAAGTATTGTCTTCATCTTGCTTGGCTTGCCATGGGCCGCATATTCAGGGAAACAACAGTTCGGCCGGACAATCCTTATCAGCGTGCCGCCATCCGCTTTTTTCTCATAAGATATCGAGGGTGTTAACTTGGCGTCACGTTTGGGTGCCCTGCGCTGAGATTTGCCAATCCATTCAATTTTAGCTTTGTCACGCTCGGCCGCGGAAAGTTTGGATAGTGCATCCTGTTTTGTGCGCTCTTCCATGGCCACCATAAACGGTGTCGCCCAATGTGCCGAATGCAGCACAATGAAACTAAGTTTCCCGGCTTTTATACGGTCGACGATGCGCCGAGCCGTCTCTACGGAAATCTCGCCCTGCCGGATATGCCCCCACCAAATCAGAACATCACAATCATCAAGCAGAACATCAGACAAACCCTGTTGCGAGTCATCCATGCCAACTGAACGGACGGAAAATCCCTTCTGCTTTTTCAGATAATCGGCAATGTGATTTCCAAGAAAGTTTTTATACATAGACTGCTGTTTCGGCTGCCTTTCGTCCCAGACAACAATTCGTATTGACCTGGCCTCCACACGACCGGCAGTCACCAAGGCAACTACTGATAATGAGAGTGCAAATTGTGTGGTTAATCTCATTAATCTACTCCTTCCAAATAATATCCAACGTAAAGATTGCTTTCTGTGAACAATTTCAGGGAGCCGTGCCTGCACCGATGATTCCGCCCGGCCAACGTTTGAGTGTCAAAGGGTCATGAGCCGGCAACACAATGTCCGTCAATGAGCGGATACTAGCCATTGCCTCCCGGCAGACACGTTCGTTCGGACTGCGGCCCGGTCGGTCTTTCTCTATATTTTCGTACTTGTATACAACATCGCCGGCAATAACCACCGGTCCCATTTGAGTTCGAACAAGTATTCCCTGGCTGCCCGATGAGTGACAACCAAGCGGGAATACCCTCACACCCGGAACAACCTCCTCTTCATCCGCAAGTTGCAGAGCATCAGGTCTTTTATCCAGTGCTTTTCGCACATCAGCGGCTAAACGGTTCCTTCCACCCCCAGTCTGGCCGGTGGTCTCCTTGTACTCAAGCCGATTAACGACAAAGCGAGCATTGGGAAAGGCATCAAAGTAATCGTAATGATCCGGGTGGAGGTGTGTTATTATCACGTGGCTCACATCTGCGGGATCAATTCCATGTCGCTTCAATGCCCTGATTGTGCGTTCCTCGGGTAGTTGCACGACGCCTCCCGGGATATACTTCGCTGTTGACTTGCTGAACTCTTCGGGATTTTTCGGGCCTGTGTCGACTACTATAGGTTTAGGCCCTCCCTCGATGACCCAGATGTACAGATAATACGTGCTGGTCTGCTCACTGTCGGTATCCTGGAAAGTTATGTAGTCACGGACCTCGCATTGGCCGACCTTGATCGCACGTATCGTGTATTTGATAGCATTCTTTGGAGCGGGAGGCCAACGATCCAGGGTGCCGGGATCGTGGCTGGGCAGAACGATGTCCGCTCTCTCGCGGATTTTTTTAATCGCCGCCATGCACTCCTCCCTGTCGCTGAATATACCCAACGGGATATTTCGTTCGAAGTTGCCTAACAACGATATCGTGTCACCTGTCAGGACGGCTTTGCCATGCGCCGTGTTGACTCTATAAGCCATTGATCCCGGCGTGTGCCCTCCTACCCAGAATGATTCAATGCCCGGCAGGATTTCCTGATCCTCAACCAACACGAGACGCTTTCGGCAGGAAGGGGTATTACTAAACTCGTGCATTATCTTTCCATGACCCCAGGTAGGAGCTGCCGTCGTTGCCATCTCCCACTCCTTTTTGCCGATGTATACCTTCGCATTCCTATAGTTCAGCAGGTCGTCCACATGGTCGAAGTGCAGGTGCGTTATAAACACATGACCGATATCATCCGGCGTAAGGCCAAACTTTCGGAGTTGGGCCGTGCCGCTTTCGTTTTTGTTCTGGGTAATCGGCTCACGCAGCACATGGGCCGCCCCTCGGTTCATCTCATTGACGTCACTGAGACCGGCGTCAACCAGTATAGGTTTGTCACCACCTAAAATGAGCCAGATATAAAGAGCAAAATCGTATGTTTCGTTACTATCACCTTGATAGTAGGCATGATTGCCGGCAATCTTACATATTCCATTTCGTAACGGATATATCCGGTATTTCGGTGCTGCCGCTGCCATCTGCCCAATCATGAGGCAAATTACGACGCCTGCTAAAACTAATCGTGACATTAGCGAATATGGCTCGCGTGTAATAGTGTTAAAAACACGTGTTTCTTTTCTTACTGTCATCTTTCGTATCTCCTGTGGGGCTCATCAAATCCATCTCAAATCCCGGCATTCGATTATTCGACAAATGGCCGTCTGAGACATTCATAATTATAAGGGCTGGAAAGCCGAATTGCCATAGAAAAAGGTCTGTAATATTGAACTGACAGTGGTACTATAATTAACATTGGGACAAGATAATGATCGTTTTTTAGCGTAACTACTTTACTGTAATTCCATTATTACCCTTCAAGACACGGCTCAATAATTGGTTTTTGTGAAAAAACAGCTTTTTGCATTGATACGCTGTTTACTTCTTACTACAATATAAATTAGTTATCTTTACTTGAGGCGTTCCCCAAATACTTGTTTAAACAGGAGTCTGCAATGAGTACAACAAATCCAAACGCATCTACCGGCTCGAAATCTCGCCGGGATTTCTTAAAGTTCTCAGGACGTATAGCTGCCGCCTCAGCTTTGGCAGGTGTGGCTACAAACAGATGCTACGCCGCGGAAGACTCGACAATAAAACTGGCACTGGTAGGCTGTGGAGGTCGCGGTACTGGAGCGGTCGCCGATGCATTCTCAACCAAAGGCGGCCCGGTAAAACTCTACGCCATGGCCGACCTATTTGAGAACCGCCTCAAAGGCAGCCTAAACAACCTGATGAAAAACCATAAAGATAAGGTCGACGTTCCGCAGGAACGCCAATTCATCGGCTTCGACGGTTATAAAAAGGCTATTGATTGCCTGGGGCCGGGTGACGTTGTTTTATTGACTACTCATGCCGCGTTTCGACCCCTGCAGTTCGAGTATGCCGTCAAGAAAGGTGTGAACGTCTTCGCTGAGAAGTCATTCGCGACGGATGCACCGGAAGTGCGACGATGGCTGAAAGCCGCGGAACTTTCCGAGAAAAAGAACCTGAAAGTGGGTGTCGGCTTCATGTGGCGGCACTCCAAAGCAAGACAGGAAGTGATCCGGAGGATTCATGATGGAGTTATCGGAGATGTACACACTCTGCGAATCTACCGGGTGCACGGCCCGGTCCACTGCCCTCCCCTGCCGAAGAACGCCAACGAGCTGGTATTCCAACTTCGACATCCAAACAGCTTCACATGGGTCTCGTCAGGATTCTTTATCGACTGGCACTGTCATAATATCGATGTTGCCTGCTGGGCTAAGGGTGCCTGGCCGGTCTCGGCCCAGGGCATGGGCGGCCGCTGTTTCGAGCAGGCGGGCAACCAGTTCGACCACTATACGGTGGAATACACCTTTGCGGATGGCACGAAGCTGTTGGCCTTCTCGCGGCACATGAACGGCTGCTGGAATACCTATTCCGACTATGCCCACGGCTCAAAAGGCTCAGCCGTAATTATGACCAGACTTGGAGACCCAAGGCCAAAGATATACAAGAGTCACAATATGGTTAAGAAAGAGCTGATATGGGAGTTCGGTCAGCCAGATCCCAATCCATACCACGCCGAATGGCAGTTGCTTGTGGATGCTATCCGACAGAACAAGCCGCATAACGAAGCCCGGCGGGCAGGCGAGGCCGAAGTTGCCGCGTTGATGGGGCGAATTGCGACCCACACCGGCCAGTACATTACCTGGGATCAGGTGTTGAAATCCAACTTCAAATTCGTCAAAGACATTGACAACATGACCTTTGATACACCCGCTCCTATTAAAGCCGGGCCTAACGGCATCTATGCAGCCCCTCAGCCGGGTATAACGAAGGAGATCTAAAAAGGATAGCGACAACGAGTTTTTGTGATTCCGTGGCGACTGTGACGGCTATTACCTGAACCGGAGCGAATAAAGGTCGGCATCCCGCAGTACAAATCGAAGACGTACCGCTTTGCCGGTCAAGCTGCTAAGGTCACTCTTGTCGTGCCATGTGACGCAATATTCGATTTCGTCCCCGTAGATTTCAGCAGAGTCGGTTATACCAAAACCTTTGATTGGATTACCTTTCGCATCCTGGATTTCGACCCGGATGCTTCCCGCTGCCGAGGTAGAGAAATTAATCACCAGTTCGCCACCCGCAAAGATAAGCGGTTTGGTTACAAATTCTCCGCCGCTTAATGGGGCCCGAACCGATACAAATCCATCAATTCGATAGGTGTATCGTCGCGTCTTGGCACCAAGACCGTCGTAGTAACGTTCGTTACTATAGATTGACAGTTCCCTGCCGGCTCCGGGCAGGCTCGATTCGGTTTCCACCATCCCCAGCCATATGTAATTGCTTCTATTATGCCATTTGTCCCTGTTTCGGCCGGGGCGGACAATAGCTTCCGACCATCGATGAAATATCCTGCCGTCCCGGCTGGTCATAAGTATACCTTCGGTTAGTGAACCACGCTGTGGTATATAGCGGGTCGGCATGCCGATGAAAATGTGCGGCGCCCGGTAATAAGGCTGTATCTGGTTTGTGTAAAGATGCTCCTTGGGAGCACCGGGATATTCAAGCCAGACAGGCTTTGTCCAATTTATAAAATCCTTTGAAGTCGCTGTTTTTATGTCGCGTACACCATCATGAAAATCTCGAAAATAGCAACGATATTCCTTTCGGACCGAATCCCAGAACGCCAGGTTCTGTGAATCAAAGGCCCCTTCCGTTATAACAGGCTCGCTCTGCATAAACTGCCAATGAATCCCGTCCGCGCTTTGGAACGCGAACAACTGTTTGTGTCCTTCATCTTCGCCCCTTGCCACAGCCTTGTATCGTTTGTTTGCGGTGCAGTTGGGATTCGAGTCCTTAAACGGCGTGAAGTTATGTGAGCCGGGTCCTTTTAAGATTATATTGTTGTCTTTAGAACCTTCAAATTCCACGAGGCCTAAATTTGGCCTTTTCCAATGCATCCCATCGCTGCTTTCAGCGTAACAAACCATCGCTTTGTGCAGTTGTTTTTGTGTTTTATTGTCGTGGTTCCAGCCGCGGTAGTACATTCGGTAAAAGATCCCCATCTTTGAAAATCGTGTGGTAACCACTGGTATTACCCTCCCATGGTTTATCATGTATAATGACGACCTCACGGCAGATGGGCCTGTGCAAAGTCAGATTCACTCCTTTCATCCGCTCGATAAGGAAATCATCTACGAATGATTCCAGCCTACTGCCGATATTCAACACTTCCGAGCTATTCACGTCTGCCGCAAGTCCAGAAATATACTTAACCAGAATACGCCCAAGTATCTGTTCACCACGTTCATTGGCGTGGATAGGGTCACGCTTAAACCAATCGAGGTCTTTCCCGCATTGGCGGATATATTCTCCCCACGCAGCCCCCATATCGAGAAAGGCGGCCTCAACATCAATAGCGAGTTTCTCCAGTCCTTTGCGGTAATCACTGAAATGATTAGGATCGCTTATCTTTTTCCACTGGTCCTTGTCAGAGGGATTAACCTGGCCAAACGCTCCTGTCATCAGGAGGATGTCCGCTCCGCAACCACTCCGAATTTGATTAATCACCTCGAGAATTGAGTCGATATCTCCACGCTGACTAATGCCACCTATAATCACCAGTTCGGGCTTATGGTCGAGCACAAATTTCTTCACTCGGCCGGGCTCTTTATACCACCAGCAGCCGGTTGAGCCACGCACAGAGGTAATCTTTTCTATCCTGCAATTCGGATACTCTCTTTGAAGTAAAAGATTCCAACAGGATCGACTTGTGTCGTTTACTATACTGTCACCGAGCATAACGACCCGCAGTGTGCCACCCTCGGTCAAACGGTGTCTTGTTTTTGGCAGATGATTCAGGCGACTGGATGGAGGTTCGTATTGGACCGGTGGCATATCTGAATAGGTTCGTTCAATCTGGTCCAGCGTCCGCTGGTTTGTTCGAATGATAATACCGTCGTCGCCTCTTACTTGTGCCGTTATACAAAGAACGGAAAGAAGCATTAATCTCGCTTTAAGGGTCATGCGTATATCTCCTCACAATCCATGACTTGACGTCCAGAAAAAGCTCTCAATACAAACTAAATAAAACATACCCACAATCATAAAGGTCCAAAACATAGCTGGCAAGACGTATTCACACAAAACAAGAAGCCCCTTCTTTGTCAATACGTTTCTTCTCTCTACCTACTATGAAATCCGGCCCAGGATGCGATCCAGAGAGTCCGACGTCTGGTAGACCAGGGCCTCTGGGTAGTAGAGGTATGGATGAAAATACTCAAAGGTGACATACCCGCGATATCCCACCTTATCCAATTCCTCCATTACAGCCGGCCAATTTATCGTCCCGTCCAGCAGCGGCCGAAAGGTTTCGAGCGAATAATCTTTGATTTTCTTCGAGAACTCCTTGAAATGAAGATTTTTGATGCGTTTACCCATCATCGGCACCCAGTGCTCAGGATGCTGAAACATCGAGATATTTCCCGTGTCGAAATGAATCTTCACATATTCGCTCTGGAACGAGTCAACAAAATCGTTCATCTCCATAGGAGTCATGAGATAGCCATTGAAGAAAATGTTTTCAATGTTCAGGCAGACCTTTAGTTTTTCGGCCTGCCGGGCTAACTTCCTCACGGCCTCTCTGGCCCGGCGATCACAGACGTCGTTGGGGACCGGCTCGTAATCGTCTCGCCAGGGGATATGAACCGCACCGGGCACTACGAGCACGTTTTCCACTCCGAGGTCGTGAGCCGCCTGAGCGATTTTTCCTGCCAACTCCATGCCCTTTTTGCGTTTGTCGGCATCGTTGCTGGTCAAAGGGTAAGGCCAGAAAAGAAAGGAGCAAAGCCCGCTAATTTGGATACCTACCTTATCGGCCAATCTGCGAATGTTGTGGTAGTCTTTCTTTCCCGACTTGGGTGAAAGGTCGTTCTCCAGGTCGTAGTTCAATTCGATACCCTCAAATCCGGCGTCCTTGGCCAACTTGAGGCACTCCTTTAAATTCATTTTCTGGGGATAAGGAAAAGCCCACTGGTTGATTGATTTCTTCATATCATAACGTTTGGGAGAACCTCTTCGCGGGTCCGGCTTACGTTTCGTCGTCCCCCCTTCTGCCGGGCTCCAAAACGCCGCCGCGCCGGCAGAAGCCAATACTGCTTTAAGCGCGCTGCGGCGAGTCAGAGGGACCCCATTTCGCGACTTTTTGCGAAATGGGAACCCAAGACAATTGTGCCCGGGGGGTAAGATGCTCGCCTGCGAATTAATTGTGTGGTCACCTTTTGGCCCACGTTCCAAAGAGATAGAAACTTTCATGGTGTAAATTATTTCCTATTTTAAATGTTTATCTGAAATCTCCTGTTTGCAACTGCTCAGTTACACCACTGAAACGTTCAGTAAAATATCAAGTCTTCAATAAATATACAAGCATCAGAGCCGCCACGGCGAACGCATAGCGCGGAATAGTAATCTGTTCGCCGCCTCATCGTCGAGAAATTGCTCTTTGGCCGGGTTCCACTTCAGGGATCGCTGCAACTTGTGGGCGATGATGGTCAAATGTCCCAGTGATGCCGACCGATGGCCTATCTCTTCATTGGAGCTGGGCTGCTTACGTGTACGAATGCATTCAACCCAGTTGGCATGATGGTTGTTCTCGCCGATGTTAACATTGCGAGTTTTTAGCTTCATTTCCTCGAAGATTTTCTCAGGACCGCCCTCTATTTGCCCACCGGTTGACATTGACGTGACCCAGCCTTTCTCTCCGACGAATATACCTCCGAAGTTGCCTGCCAATCGGGCCGTTGAAGGAACCGCCTTATAAACATCCTTTACCATCCCCCAGTGATCAACCAGGTGAAGCAGTGTCCCATTGGCGTATTTGCAGGTAAGAGTCGGGTACGCTCCGCTGCTTGGATAGATGAACTCCACAGGACCGCTTTCTTCGGCCCCCAGCGCATACTGAATTACGTCCGCACTGTGAGAGTGATGCCATGTCACCGAAGCCGCTCCGAAATCTTCACAGAAGGCCCAGGGTACCACGCCGGGCGACGGATTGAGGTGGTATGCGGGATTATACGGGTGCCAAATGGCCGGCCCGACCCAAAGGTCCCAGTCCAATCCACCCGGCACAGGTACACCCGGCAGCATGATGTCCAGGGGTGCGTAGGATTTGCCTGAATTCTCCACGTCCATTAGATGCCGATAAGGCCCGAAGCGGGGCGCTCCGAAGAAACCACCTAATCTTGTCCATTGAGTGAAGACTTGTTTGACCTTACCAAGTCCACCTGCACGCACAAACTCGCAGACCTGTCGAATTGTCGGGATAGAACGATACTGTGTTCCGGTTTGAAAAACTCGACCATATCTCTGCACCGTCTCAACAAGCCGGCGTCCCTGTTGAACTGTAATTGAAATCGGCTTCTCGCAATAGACATCCTTACCCGCTTTGGCCGCGTCAATTGACTGCAAGCTATGCCAATGGTCCGGAGTAGCGATTACCACTGCATCAATATCGGTTCGAGCAAGGAGTTCGCGATAGTCATTATAGGCGATGCATCCCTTATAATTGCCGTTAGGATGCCGCGCGGCGTAAATTTCTTCCACTCGACGTTTGCCTTCCTCACATCGCAGACGGTCTACATCGCAAACAGCCAACACTTGAAAGTCCCTGTCTCCGGATAAACGGCGTAAGTGGCCCCTCCCCATCCGTCCATTACCAATCAAGGCCACTGTAATCCGCTCACTCGGCGCCACATTTCCATCCGCGCCTCGCGCTGAAGATGGGATGATCCACGGTGCGGCTACGATACCTGAAACGGCAGCCGTATGGCCTAAAAACTGACGCCGCGTAAGCCTTTGTGTGTTTGTCTCTTTGAAGTGTTCGATTTGTGTCATGTCTTGTCTTTCTGTGCTGTTTGCAGGCTCACCTTGTTGAAGAATTCTATGCATTTGGCAATCTCGGGCATCGAATCATACCAGTCGTAGGAATATTCGAGGCCGAACATGGTCGGCCTGATACCCAACCGGTGGATTTCCCGGATAAATTGTTCGGTCTTGCTAACACCGCTCCCCCACGGTACATCGTGACCTCCAGGGCTCAGTTCGTGTAAATCATGCATCTGCACTGTGATTAAACGCTCCCGGAGTGTTTTGATGGCCTTCAAAGGATCAATGCCGGAACGCATCCAATAGCCAAGGTCGCCGCAGGCCCCGATTCGCTTACTCCGGCTCTGACAGACCTTCAAAACGCCTTCAGGATGCCAATACTGCGGCGAGCCCTTCCGGTCGTGATTGTGAATGGCCACGTTGATATCGTAGTCGTCGCAAAACTTCTCAATAGTATCCAGAGCGTCCGGAGACGGTTCAGACATGAAGGTCTCAATGCCAATCTTTCGCCCGAATTCGAAAACTTTCCGGCAACCGGCCTCATCTCCCGGGATCTGGTGGATGTAATACGTCAGAAGAGTAATCCCGGCTGAGTCTAATTTCAGCCGGATTTGTTTCAGCTCATCGTCAGTCAGGTTGGGATCGAAGTTTTTAGGAATTTCCTTGCTTACCTTCTGAAAGCTCAAGCCCCCCATATAAGGAAGACCAAGCTGGGCAGTTCGATCGATCGTCTCGAATAGCGTATATTTATGAAAAGTGTAGGCCTCAATTCCGAGACGCCAGCCAAGCTTTTCCTGCGACCTTATGGCCGGCGTCAACTTGGCGCTGGGTATGGTCGGCGCGGGCAGGTCGCCCAGGGCAAACTGAGCAGCCGCGAGATAAAATCGTAACATCTTCGGATCCCAGAAAACGTAGGGATTGTGCGCGATAGTGGAGTAGAAAACACGTCCCCTGCCGTACCGCCTCACCCATGCCAAGGCATAATCGTTATCCTCGCGGAAGCAGTTGCCGCGCGGTTGTCCCTGGAATTTAGTTTTCTCGGTATCGATACTGAGTAGCACGCGGACCCTGCCCCTCGAATAAGGTCCATGGAAACGAAAGAACTCGTCCCGGTATTCGAAATCTTTACCGCCGAAAGGCTGATTTACGGGGTGATCGGGCTCATCGAGTTTAATGAAAACGTGTTCGGTATTGTCACGATGGTTCGCGCCTCGCGCACCGAGCATTATGCCAAATTCCGGCCAATCCTCATGAGCACCGGGCCATCGCGTGAAGGCCACCGAGGTTCCGTGAACACCAAGAAGCCCGCCGCCGCTGTAAACAAATTCGAGCAGGCTTTGCCTCAACCCGGAGTCTTCAAAGAGATTGCCAACTGTGTTGTTTAGAAATACGGCATCAAATCGCTTTAGATTTTCGGGCTTGAAGACGGATGGGTCTTTGCTGATAACCGTCTCAAAAGCACCGGTCTTTTGACCCATCAGAGTAAAAGCCAGATTGGCCGTAGGAATGGAACCGTGCCCGCCATATCCGACATTGAGGTCGAAAATCAGGAGTTTGCGATGTTTATGAGGTGTAGCGAAGGCTTTAATTGGAACAGCCTTTTCAATTCGCTGTCGCTGCGTCGACTCGATTGCTGCTTTTGCCTTAGCTATGGCAGGTCTGAGCCACGGCACCGCGAGTATCCCGGCCGCACTACTGAGAAATTCACGGCGAGTTCTGTCCAAATGATGAGTTTTCATGATAATACATTAACATAAATCCTTGAAATTGCAAGCAATAGATAGAATACTATCTCAAGACCAGATGGACTGTACAAACACCTGGACAGAACTTAAATAGAGCAAATCCTTTAGTCAGACCGGCCTCGACAATCCAATCGAATCCAAAAACGCATGCCCTGTTTCTATCAATCATTTGTATCTTCGGCTGAATCGGAATATAATTAACAGTGTATAAAGAATTATAAATTACATGGAGACCTGATGAGGTTAGTAAAAGTATTTATCACAACAACTATAGTGATGTCATTTGTCGCAGGTTGTAATACTGCGCAACAGCCAACTCGCGCTCTTTACGAAGCTGTTCTCCCGGCCAATCCACATGATAAACAAGTGGCCGTCGTTGAAATAGCCACGGCCTCATGTCCAGATAAACCAGATTGCAAATGGTATCAGGTCAAGGGGACAAAGGTCAATAAAAAGACATTCACCATTTGGTTTCTCGCCGATGCAAATCCGTTCTGTGCCCGGCCACGAAAGAATATTACCTTTCATCGCTACATACTACAGGAACCCAGCAAGTCACCCATAGAATACATCGACGAGCGAACAGGGAAAGCATTGTTACCTTTGTTCAATTTTGTAGAAGAACTTCTGCCATGTGCTGAAGGCAACAATCAAAACCCAATTTTTGAGAAAGGTACATATTTAGGTCATCCTCTCATCCAGAAAAAAGTGCCTGAACCAACAGCCTTCCGGCCTCCTTCCGGGATTACCAAACTTACTCTCCGAAGCGACTTGATAATTGGCACCAGCAGGAATTTTCGTGATGACGGCAAGGGACGCAAAAGCAGGAAGGACAACTACAACTTTGTTCCGTTTACAAAAGAAAATTACGATGAGATGATAGCCGCCGGTATTAATTATTTCACTGCCAAAGGCAAGCAGGTGGACTGGATTTGTCGACAAGCCGTATTCTACGACGGTTTCAGTCCCGATATCGCTTTCCCCGAAGAGCTTTATCGCTCCAACTTCCTCGGCCTGCAAATGTTTATCGATGAGCCGGCATGTCGCCTGGCCGGCAAGTATCCACCGGGTGCATCTCTCGCCAAAGCCATTGAAATGATACACGAACATATCGGAGAAAGAGTAAACAGCATCAGTTACCGTAATGTACTCGCCCGGAACGGGATCAATCTCGGTTCGTTAAAACTAACGGAGCCTGCTATCCCAATCTGGGAAACATACATTGGCACCAGCTACTATCAGATGGAGGCCAATCCCTTCGGCTTAGTGCAGGAATGCCGATGGCGAATCGACCCGAACGCCGACTCCCAACAGATTCTGATGTTACAACGAATAAATGAGGAATTTGATGTGGATATTCCCGTCAATCCCCATAATCTATTTATGTGGTTTTATGCACAGATGCGTGGTCCCGCACGGGCACTCAACACCAAATGGGGCATGAGTATTTATGGCCAGGCTGAGCCGCATTTGCGCTTCCCTTCAATGAAACTGGCCTATGACATGGGTGCAGAATTCATCTGGTTCTGGACCTCCGATCACGACCACCATGTCCCTTATACTGAGCAATTGGCTCTTGCCCGCCGAATGACCGATTACGCCAAAACTCATCCCCGACCTGATTTGGATAAGCTGCGCAGGGCGGGCACAACCGCTATCGTTCTTCCCTACGGCTACACCCTGCCAACGGTATGGCAGCTATTCACCTGGGGCACGCATATTTACCCACTCGACCGAAAGAATCGCTTCGATCTAACTTACAAAGAAGTCCTTAGCCCGGCAATCAACGAGATTGCCTACTGCCTGAAAAATAAAATTTCCTACGATGTCGTGCCCGCTGGAAAGGCTTTTGACCCGGTTGGGTACGAAAAAGTCGTATGGATCGGAGAAGATGGCATCGTTAGATCCCCCGTTGATGACAGTCTCAAACCGTCCAAATAAAGCCGACTATAACTAAACACTGTCGACCTAAGCTCCGAGGAGTCACAGAGTAACTTGAGNNAAAGCCGACTATAACTAAACACTATCGATCTAAGCTCCGAGGAACCATGGAGTGACTTGAGCGAGAGCAAATATCCTTCGCTTCGATTATTAATCTGAGCGGAATCCTTGCGTTGTTTGCCTTTACCGGATACTATGAGTTTTTTGACATTAGGAGAATTTGGAAAGAACATTCGGAATTCCGAATTCACAAATGAATTTTGATAAGTAAAGGATTGATGAAGATGATTAACGTTGTACACCTTGGAATTGGTCCGCTCGGACAGAAAATGGTCAAGTATGCTTTGGAGCGTGGATGTTTCAACATCGTAGGGGCTGTCGATCCCGCTCCTGACAAGGCCGGCAGAGATCTTGGCGAATTATGCGGTATAGAACCGCTTGGAATCAAGGTCAGCACCAATCTCAATGATGCGATTAAGGGTAAGTCCGCTGAGGTGGCATTAGTTACAACTGTTAGTAGTATTGTCTCGCTTGAAAGTCAGGTTGTAGAACTTGCCAAAGCTAAACTTCACGTTATTTCGACCTGCGAAGAACTTTTCTTCCCGTGGAATACTCAACCTGAGGTTTCGAAGAGGATAGATGAAGTATGTCGTGAAAACGGCGTTGTATGCCTTGGTACAGGAGTCAATCCCGGATATCTGATGGATTTTCTCCCTTCAGTTTTGACCGGCGTGTGCCAGAATGTCAAAAGTGTAAAAGTCTGGAGGGTCCAGGATGCTTCGATACGCCGAATTCCATTCCAGCAGAAAATAGGCGCAGGCCTTACACTGCAAGAATTTGAAACCAAAAAGAAAAGTGGTACGCTAAGGCATGTAGGTTTACCTGAATCCGTAGATTTTATCGCTAAAAGACTTGGCTTCAATCTCGATCGTAATGTTGAAACCCTTGAGCCCGTAATGGCGGACAGAGATATAGATACCGGATACAAACCGATATCAAAAGGGATGAGTTGTGGAGTGCAACAAATTGGCAGGGGCTTTGTAGGCGAAAGGGAGGTTATTACTTTAACTTTCAGGGCTGCTGTTGGAGAACCTGAATCTTATGAACAGGTTCAGATAGATGGAATCCCGCCAATCCATTCCAGAATTACCGGCGGCGTTAACGGCGATATCGCCACATGTGCCATCACTCTGAACACAGTCAGGTCTGTCCTTGAAGCAAGTCCCGGCCTCAAGACGATGGGCGACATCCCTCCAATTGCTTATTTCAAGGACTAACGACACAAGGTAAATAGGGCCTAAACATTATGTGGGACTCTGCGATTATCATCTTGTACCTCTCTGTAATCCTTTTGCTGGGATTGCGATGCGGCAGGGGCATGAAAAGCCTGCAGGAATTTTCGGTTTCCCACAGGTCATATACGTCAATAGTGATATTTGCGACCCTTTCAGCTTCGTTTATTGGTGGTGGATTTTCGATAGGAAACGCTGAGAAGGTGTTCCGGTTTGGTATTGTGAACATCGTAGCCCTTTGGGGATTTAGCTTAAAAGAGATTCTTGTTGCCAGGTACATTGCGCCGAAGACGGGCAATTTTACTAATGTCATTTCAACCGGTGATATCATGGAGCAGGGCTATGGGAAGGCGGCAAAAGTGATCACTGGCTTCTTTTCGGTCTTCTTTTGTGCAGGGATCGTGGGTGCTCAGGTGCGGGCTATGGGAATTATCTTCAACGTATTTCTCGACATCGAACCGATTTGGGGCATCTTGATTGGCTGCGGAATTGTTATTGCATACTCAACGGTTGGCGGGATGCGGGCGGTAGTATTAACGGATGTCATCCAGTTCTGCGTGCTTGCAATTGGGCTGCCTGCGGCGCTTGTTTTTGGTATAGTGAAGTTGGGAGGCTTTGCCGCTATCAGAGAAGCTGTACCGACAGGTCACTTTTCCATACCGGGCGAAGCGATGACAATCGCTGCGTTCCTGTCGCTGTTTCTCACTTTCCTGCTGGGCGAAACACTTGTCCCCCCATACGTACAACGTTTGTTCATGGGCAAGGATTCTTCACACACAGCCCGAGGCACCATGCTCAGCGGCATCTTTTCGATACCCTTCTTTGCGATTACAGGCGCCATCGGATTAGTGGCCCTGACACTTAAACCGGAATTGAATCCGAATCTGGCCATGCCATACGTTGTTCGTACAGTGCTGCCGATTGGTGTGCGGGGCATCGTCATCGCAGGAGTAATCTCGATTGTGATGTCCTCAGCCGACTCATTTCTAAACGGAGCGGCTACCGGCTGCATCAATGATATGGTCAAACCACTTCGGAAGAATCCGCTGTCAGAACGGCAGGAACTGCTTTTGGCCAAACTCACGAACTGTTTTGTGGGAGTCATCGCCGTTATTTTTGCGATCACGATAGATAGTGTTCTCGATATTCTGATTTATTCTTATAATTTCTGGGCGCCGGTCATCCTTGTTCCATTGGCAGCAGTGCTCCTTGGCTTTCGAGCCACGAAGGCGGGCTTCCTCGCCGGCACCGTTGCCGGTATCTCCGGAGTGTTAATATGGAACAAGCTATTGAAATCACCGATGGGAGTAGACGGCCTGGTTATCGGCGTGCTCTGCAACCTCATTGCATTTACAGTAACCAACAAACTGAGCATCAATGATACCAAGTGATTAAACATATAGAAAATAAGGCTAATTCAGAATGTTTAGCACATAAAACAATTAATTTCTTTATAATTTACCCTAAAAGACTTTGGCCCATAACATATAAATCCATAAATTGTAATCCATAGGAAAAGTCGAGAGTGACAAAACTCAGCAGGAAAATTTTCTCGAGGACCAATAAAAAGTATTATTCTTCCGAAATCATAGCTTCTCTCCTTGCTCTTGTTCTATCTGTAACTTCTGCTGTCTTAATAGACAAGATTACTGATTCCGACGCCTTGATTAGCGTTGTCTCTGCACTTGGAGGTACATTGGGCTTTTTCGCAGGAACATTAGGAATATACACCTTGCTGCATATTCGGCAGTATCGCAGAAAAGAACGCCATTTTACCAATGACATGAAATCGATCGTAACGGCGAATATGTACGGCATCATGGCTATGTACGCCTTCAGAATTCCCTGTCAATATATCCTTCAGAAAATGGGTATAATCCCGGCCTTCTCTGCAACCATAGCCCAGTTTCTGTCAGGTCTGATTGGCACTGCCGTCAGAGTATATCGCAATTATAAAGCGAATATTTTTGGTGGCTTAAATCATCAACAATCCCCCTCAGAATAAAACATGCCGCCACTAACACACATTTGATCTTGCATTTGCCCTTTTAAAAAAGTAATATGTCTGAGCGAATACTAATTGTATGTGTGTTTTCTTATTGCACATGGGCCCCGGCATGATAGGGATTTCATGAGGTGGAGGCAATAAATATGACAACTCACAGTAATCCAAAACAGACCTGCTGTAACCGACGCCACTTCCTCAAGTCCGCAGGTTGGGGCATAACCACATTAGCATTATCCGGTGCTATAGGGCGGGCAGCGTGGGGCAGGAAGACAACCAAGCGGAACATAGTCTTTGTACTCAGTGACGATCACCGCTACGACTTCATGGGTTTTATGCAGGAAGCCCCTGCTTTCCTCGAGACCCCGAACATGGACCGCATGTCAAAACAGGGCGCACACCTGGTCAATGCGTTCGTTAGCACCTCTCTTTGCTCGCCGAGCCGGGCCTCAATCCTCACCGGCCAGTACATGCACCACCATCGCATAGTAGACAACCAGCGGCCGGAGCCGGAGGGAACGGTGTTCTTCCCACAGTACCTTCAGAAAGCCGGCTACCAAACGGCATTCATCGGCAAATGGCACATGGGCCACGAACACGACGATCCCAGACCCGGTTTCGACCACTGGGCCAGTTTCAAGGGTCAGGGCACATATTTCGATCCAACGCTCAATATTAACGGAAAGCGTAAGAAGTTCCGGGGATACACGACAGATATCCTGACCGACCAGGCGCTGACATGGCTCAAGGATGAACGCAACGCCCGCAAGCCATTCTTTCTGTACCTCTCATTCAAGGCGGTCCACTACCCATTCCAACCTGCCGAACGCCATCAGGGCCGCTACGCCAGGGCAAAGGTTAAACGCCCGGAGACGATGGCCAACACCGAACGCAACTATCAGACCCAACCGCATTGGGTTCGTGAGCGGCGATATAGCATCCACGGCGTTGATCACATGGAGACGGGACAATACGACAATGACCCTGTCCCGTCATTTGATGACCTATACCGGCAATACTGCGAGACCGTACACGGACTGGACGAAAACCTCGGGCGCGTCTTGAACTATCTTGACGAATCGGGCCTGAGTGATTCGACACTTGTGATTTATATGGGTGATAACGGCTTTGCGCTCGGCGAACATGGATTCTACGACAAGCGTGACGCGTTTGAGGAATCAATTCGAGTGCCTATGCTCGCATATGCACCGGGAATGGTCAAGCCCGGCACAAAAGTTACACAGATGGTGCAGAATATCGACATCGCCCCGACATTGTTGGACGCAGCCGGCGCGCGAATACCGAAGGCGGCGAATATGGATGGACGGTCTTTTCTGCCCCTGCTGCAAGGCGAATCTACTCCCTGGCGAGACTACATCCTTTATGAGTATTACTGGGAATGGAACTTTCCCGCTACGCCGACGGTGTTTGCCATTCGTAACCAGCGCTATAAGTATATCTTCTACCATGGCGTATGGGACCATGACGGATTCTACGACCTTCAGACCGATCCGCACGAACGACATAACCTGATCAATGTCCCTACATACCAACAACAAATCGAGATGATGAAAAAGCAGCTCTTCGATAAACTTGAGGCAGGTGGTGGACTTGGCATTCCGGCACGCCGGCCACTCGGCGAACGCCTTGACCAGCGCAAAAACAAACGGTGAACCTCTCTAACGTCTTCATTCCTGCTTTTTCATTGCGGATTTTCTACTCCCGTACTACGGAACAGGTATAGTTTTTGCAGTGTGCAAGATGCGCTTGACTTAGTGAAAGATAAGCGTTAGAGTAGAACCACCTATACAATTTCTTGCCTGGCAGAAAAGGAGTAATTAATAATGCACAAGCAATTAAACCGTCGTGATTTTCTCAAAAGCGTGGTTTGTACCGGTTCAGGCCTCGTCATTTTATCCAATAGCCGGCTGGTGCGCGGTACTCAAGCCAACAACAAGTTGAACGTGGCCGGGATCGGTGTCGGCGGTCGTGGCGCTGCCGATGTCAACGGTGCGGCAAGCGAGAACATCGTCGCCTTATGCGATGTCGACATACAACGCGCAGCCCAAACCTTCGAGCGATACCCCGAAGCCAAACGATACAAAGACTTCCGCAGGATGCTTGACGAGATGCAAAACAAGATTGACGCGGTGGTCATTGGTACGCCCGACCATACTCATGCCCCGGCAGGCATGATGGCCATGAAACTCGGCAAGCATTGCTACTGTGAGAAACCACTTACCCACAGCGTGTACGAGGCCAGGATGATGGCGGAAGTCGCACGCCGGAAAAAGCTCGTTACACAAATGGGAACTCAAATTCACGCCGGCGGCAACTACCGTCGTGTGGTAGAACTTGTACAAACCGGCGCCATTGGTACAGTGCGCAATGTCCACGTATGGCTGGGCGCAAACTTCACCAGCCCGCCCAGACCGACAAACATGTCACAGCCGGAAGCTCCCTCGGACCGACCCGAAGTACCGGAAACGCTCGACTGGGACCTGTGGCTGGGACCCGCGGCCTACCGGCCCTACCACTCTGCTTACGCACCGTTCGGATGGCGCTACTGGTGGAACTTCGCAAACGGTCAACTCGGTGACTTCTTCTGCCACTACTGTGATCTTGCATTCTGGGCGTTGAAATTACGGCATCCGGTAACCGTGGAAGCCGAGGGCTCTGTCCACCCGGAAAGCGCCGCTCGCTGGACGATTGCAAAACAGGAATATCCTGCCCGCGGTAATCTGCCACCGGTCACACTGACATGGTACAGCGGCGGCGGCTACCCGGCATTTATGAACGAGGGCAAAGTTCCACAGTGGGGTAACGCAGTGCTTTTCATCGGATCAGAAGGGATGCTGATTGCCGACTACGGCCGACACCAGTTATTGCCCGAAGAAAAGTTCGTCGACTTCGAGCGGCCCGAACCATTCATTCCGGATTCCATCGGCCACCACCGCGAATGGGTCGAGGCCTGCAAGACGGGCGGGCCGACTACGTGCAATTTCGATTACTCGGGTGCACTGACTGAGGCAGCGTTGCTTTGCAATGTTGCTCTGCGTACGGGCAGGAAACTCACCTGGGACGCCAAAAAACTCAAGGCCATCGGTTGCCCGGAGGCAGACGCATTCATCAGGCGTAAATACCGAAAAGGATGGACGTTATAGGATTATATCCCGGCCTCAACAAATAAGGGCTTACCAAAAGCTTCTCCCTGTTTACACGGACAGATACTTGCATTTCCATCTCGTATGGCTTAGTATTTTCGGATAATACTGTGAGAGGTCCTTTCATGTGAACTTCGAGCGATTCACATAGTAGAGACCCTCGTATAATACAGTAGATTTCAAACAGTGGTATTACCCCGGCATCGCCGGGGATTTACAAAACAACTGTAATGACAAAAGAACCGAAACCAAACGATACACTGCTCCTGGAGATGCGTCACATCGACAAATCTTTTCCCGGCGTACATGCTTTGAAAAACGTCTCCATGAAACTGAACCGAGGTGAGGTTTTGGGCCTCGTTGGCGAGAATGGAGCCGGTAAAAGTACCCTCATCAAGGTATTAGGTGGCGCGCATCTTCCGGACGCCGGAGACATTTTCATAGAGGGCCGAATTACCCATATCTCTTCTCCAACCGCCGCGCAGCAGGCCGGCGTATCGATCATCTACCAGGAATTCAACTTAATCCCCGATCTTACCGTGACCGAGAACATCTTCCTGGGAAGAGAAAATACCAGAATGGGTCTGGTCAGGGCCGCCGAAGAACACCGGAAAACTCTACAATTGTTCAGGAAAATCGGTATCAATATTGATCCCAACGCCCGCTGTAGCGAACTAACCGTGGCTCAACAGCAAACCGTGGAGATTGCCAGGGCGCTTTCTGTAAACGCAAAGATCATCGTTATGGACGAGCCCACAGCAACACTCACCACCCAGGAAACTGAACACCTCTTTGCCATTGTCCGGGACCTTAAATCGCACGGACTCGGTATCATTTACATAAGTCACCGTCTTGATGAAATTTTCGAAGTTGCCGATCGGGCAATGGTTCTTCGCGATGGAGAACACGTCGGCACAGAGAATATCAACAACATCACCCGTGAGAAACTGATAGAGATGATGGTCGGGCGTCCTGTCGAATCCGAGTTTCCAAAACGCACTGCCAGCCCGGGCCGTGAACGTCTGCGGGTCGAGGACCTCTGCCGGGGCAAAGCGGTCCGCAACGTGAGTTTTAGCGCGCGGACCGGCGAGGTCCTGGGATTCGCAGGACTGGTCGGGGCGGGACGCACCGAGACNNTGACGGTAAACAGACAGAAATCCGTTCCCCCGCTGATGCCATACGTAACCGTATATGTCTGCTGACCGAAGACCGTAAAGGACAAGGATTGGTTTTGATTCATTCGTGTCGGGAGAATTTTGGTTTGCCTAATCTGGACCGGTTCGTACGCGGCTTGTTCCTTGACCAGCGAAGGGAACGCAAGGAATTCTCCGGTTTCATCGACAGCCTGAAAATCAAGACTTCCAGCCAGGAACAGCTCACTATGAATTTGTCGGGTGGTAATCAGCAAAAGGTGGTGCTTGCCAAATGGCTGGCGCGCAACGCCGATATCATGATATTTGATGAACCTACGCGGGGAATTGATGTAGGGACAAAATATGAAATCTACCTTCTTATGAACCGGCTGGCCGATGAGGGAAAGACTATCATCATGATCAGCAGCGAGCTGCCGGAAATACTTGGCTTGAGCGACCGTATCATCGTAATGCATGAAGGCCGGGTCAAGGGAGAAATAACTGACGTGGCAAACACTACACAGGAAGATATCTTGTCCATGGCAATAGCCTGAGGGATCACCAAACACTAAAGAATGCGATTGGGGATCCCTGATATTGACAGGAGCTGAATATGACAAGAAAGCTGCTAAGCGATTATGGAATGTTTTTTGTCCTGTTATTACTGTGCGTATTGTTCAGTGTTCTAACATTGAAAGAGCAAGTTCCTGAAGGCAGTACTGCCGCAGCCCGGCTTGTCGAGCAAATCAACAACGAGTTCAAGAAGTCGGACATAATCCTGGCAGTCGGTGCTGCCAATACGGGCTCCGGACCCTTTGCTGAATCGCTATTCAAAGATTTGAGAGCAAAGGGATTCAGCAAAGTGGACAAAGTGGTGGGCACTCCACGCGATTTAAGGCTGAAACTGGAAGAAATCAAGGGCCAGGGAGGCGTCCTCGCCGCGATTGCCACTACAGGCGACGTGCCTAAATGGCTGGTAATCGAGCTTATACCCGAGAAATATCCCGAATTCTCCGGCCATAAGGTATTGGCGCCGAAATCCTACATGTGGCCGGTCTTTCTAAAACGCTCAAACCTGCTCGCTATCGTTGACAGAATCGTGGTTATCGCATTAATCGCCATCGGCATGACAATGGTAATCATAACAGCGGGAATTGATCTGTCCGTCGGCAGTCTGATAGCACTCTCTGCCGTAATAGGTACCATGCTTATGAAAAAGATGGGCGGATTACAGGCCCCGGCATGGGTAGTTCTCGTCGGATTCCTTGCAGCAATTCTATCCTGTGGCCTTGTTGGAGCCCTTGGAGGGCTGGTCGTCGCCCGGTTCAAGGTGGCACCATTCATAACAACGCTGGGAATAATGATGATGGCTCGGGGACTGGCTTTCATGATTACAGGGGGATTTTCAATCTATCAGGTGCCCAGGGCCCTTCCCTGGCTGGGTCAGGGTCGCCCACTTGGCATCCCCAATACAGTAATCCTCCTGGCCGTCCTTTACGTGGCCGCGCATATCTTTATGGCACACACACGCATGGGCCGTTACATATATGCTGTAGGCGGTAATAAAGAGGCGGCACGCCTCTCCGGTGTACCTGTCAAGTTCGTCATCGTTTTCGTCTATATTATCAGCTCACTTGCGGCGGGACTGGGCGGCTGCATCCAGGCGTCACAGCTCAATACCGGAACACCTAATATCGGTATAATGTATGAACTTTACGTCATCGCAGCCGTTGTAGTCGGCGGCACCAGCCTGTCCGGCGGTTCCGGAAGAATCCTGGGCACGCTCATAGGCGCTTTTATCATCTCGGTCATACAGAACGGAATGAATTTACTCGGAATCGAGAGCTATACTCAGCAGGTGGTGCTCGGGGCTGTAATCCTCGGCGCGGTGCTTCTGGACAAGGCACGCAGCAGCGGAGGCTTGATCGCTTTTTTGCAGAAGAAAAAAAGGAAATACTGAATTAGAAGGAGATAAATGTCATGAACTGGAAAAGAATTATCACGTGGTGTGTTCTTGGAACTGTATTGGCAGCCAGTTTCTCTTCGTGTTCGAAAAGCCCCAAGTACAAGGGTAAAATTGNNCCAATGTCATGCAGGAAGAAGCCGCGAAGTACGGATACGAGATAGTGGCCTTGAGCGGCGAACTGGATCCTGCCAAACAGAACAACCAGATCTCGGACTTCGTGGCACAGGGATACGACGCGATTTTTCTTAATCCGGTTGATTCCAGGGCCGCCGGTGAAGGTGTAAAGAAAGCCCATGAGGCAGGTATTCCGGTATTTACATACGACGTTCAGGTAACCGATGAAGAAGCAAAGGACATGATAGTTTCCCATATCGGCAGCGATAACTACCAGGGCGGCCTGCTGGCCGGCGAAAGTATGATGAAGGTGACAGGCGACCAGGGCAGAATAGCTATCATTACCTATCCCGAGGTCACTTCCTGCATCCTGCGAGTCAATGGCTTCAAGGACTACCTCAAGGAACATAACAGCAAGTTGGTTATTGTCACTGAACTTTCCGGCAAGGGTAACAGGAGCGATGGCTATGCAGTGGCAACCGACATCCTGACGGCGCATCCGGATATTGTGGGGATATTCGCCATTAACGACCCTTCGGGTCTTGGCGCCTACTCTGCGGTCCTCAAGGCCGGTAAGACAGAGCAAATCACCATCGTCGCATTTGACGCCTCTCCGGCCGGTAAGCAGGCGGTGTTTGAAAAGAAGCTCTACGACTCGCCCCAGCAATTCCCGCGCAAGATGGCCAGAGGAACCGTAGAGGCGTTTATCAAGTACCTCAGCGGCGAAGAGGTGGCCAAGAAAAACTTCATCCAGTGCGCTCATTACTACTACGAAGATTCTGTCGACGATGAAAGCCGGGTCACCGAACAGTGGTAAGAGAAATTTTCTGGTGGTAAGAAGCTGTTTTACGGCCGGGAGNNTGGTCTTTGTGAGTATTTTTTGACCCTACTTGATAAGTAGGCAAGGATCAAAGGATTACTTGATAAGTAGGCAAGGATCAAAGGATTACTTGAAAAGTAGGCAAGGATCATGTGAAATAGGTTCGATAAACTCACTACAGGTTGGGTTTGTTTTGGGTTCGATTGGGTTCGTATAGTCGTTTTATTGGCTAAAATTGGGTTCGATTTGGGTTTGTTTGGCTTTGTTTTGTCCTAATTGACCAAGTGTCCAATTGCTCGTAATTCCTTTTCAGTAAACCGGTTACGT
>JAABXR010000068.1:0-304 GCA_011776225.1 Phycisphaerae bacterium | reverse complement strand
GCTGATTAAACAGATTGTTTGCCACAGAGGGCACAGAGAACACAGAGGTTTTTGGCCGGCTTAGTGTTCTCGGCAGTATTCGCTTGTAAAGCGAGCATACTTCGTATCTCGTGAAGCGTGAAGCGTATCTCGATTGTTGAGGCCCAAAAGACGGCATTATATAATAAGAAAAATGGCCTTTTTCAAAAGCCGGCATAAAACGGTTGTTTTTTGTCATTTATAGTCCAAAATGTTCAAAAATTGTCATTTTTGGTACCTTAAAGGTACGTAAGTAGCCGGATCCCTGTCTAAAGCATACAGGGAC
>JAABXR010000168.1:214-1030 GCA_011776225.1 Phycisphaerae bacterium | reverse complement strand
GTCACTGGCGATGAAATAACTACATTTGGCAAAGCCGTTTCAGTCGGGGCGTTTTGGTTACTTCTAAACAAAAATATGGATATCCCAGTAATCGTGACAATTAAAAGAATTAAGAGAAGTAAGCCCCCCCAAAGTAGCCAATTACTGCTCCCCTGGGTTGTTTGAGGTATTAGGCTAGGGGAGCTTTGGTAAGTGCTCCATTCAGCTTCAGGACCCTGAGCGGACATGCTGACTGTCGAGGGGGCTGGAAAACCGGTCACACTAAAAACAGATGTGCCTATGGCGATCGTTTCTGTTGGTTGCAAAACGTGCTGATCGGAAATACGTTCTCCATTTACTAAAACGCCGTTAGTGCTTTCAAGGTCTTGGATAATAATTTCAGTGCCTTGGCGTTGGAGAACGGCGTGATACCGTGAAACCTGGGCGTCTTCCAGGACAACATCGTTGTCAGGCGCGCGCCCAAAGGTCAGGCTGTCGCTTAAAATAGGAAATCCCTTGCCGGCTAACGGCCCGGCATGTACCTCCAATCGTAGTTGTGAACCTGACTTTAACGTCTCTCCCTCGGATGGTGGCAGATAATTCATGCAGTCTCCCTTAATCACACTCTCATTTTGGTTTAACGCCGTTCCATGCGTGGCCTGAGTCAGATAGCCCAGCTCTGGTTGGCACTACCGTTAGAGTAATACCTAACCTAACTGGAACCAGCGGAAATTATAGCCGTTTAGGGGTCTTAAATCAACCTTTGAGATAAAGCTGCTTAAGCCCCACTTTAATAAGACGTCTTCTCCTAGAAAAATGTTCGGCTTATCGGCCTGA
>JAABXR010000168.1:0-172 GCA_011776225.1 Phycisphaerae bacterium | reverse complement strand
TAGGGCGTGCAATTATTATGGACAAGGTTGGGTCTGAGCGTTAATCGAATTGCTGGGTGCTGACAAGCCATTTGCATTGAACGCAAAAAGAACGAAGCTGTAAGTGGTCGCACAATTCAAATTGACCACGTTGCCGGTCGTACTATTAGCTGGAAAATCTTGCTGTGGCACC
>JAABXR010000028.1:10945-26667 GCA_011776225.1 Phycisphaerae bacterium | reverse complement strand
TGGCCGGTCACTTCTTCGAAGTGGCATTGCCCCGCCGGATTCGGGCCATCCCGAATTTAACAAACATGCCGATGACATTGACTATCAGATTGAAGCCGATTTTGCCGGCCTGATTGCACCCGGTCTGCCCAACGTGGTTATTGATCTCGGCGAAACGTTCGGACGCCTGATGAATTATGGTGACGGCCTTTACGGCGGCCAGTTTGTCGGTGGAATGTATGCCGAGGCCTTCTTCGAGGATGACATTGTAAAGATTGTCCGGGCCGGCCTTAAATGTATCCCCAAAAAAAGTCAGTACGCAGAATGCATCAGAGACCTCCTCAAGTGGTACAAACAGAATCCCGACGACTGGCAGAAGACCTGGGAGCTTGTGGAAGAAAAGTACCACAAGGATCCCAAATACACCCATAGCATATGCGGTCGACCGGGCGGAGTAGACGCCGGCAGTATCGACGCAAAACTCAACGGCGCATATATCGTGATGGGCCTGCTCTATGGCAAGGGCGACCTCGATAAGACTATCATAATTTCAACACGCTGTGGGCAGGATTCGGACTGCAACCCGTCGAATTCCGGCGGTGTACTCTTTACGACAATTGGCTTTGAAAAATTACCGGATAAGTTCAAATCCGCCCTGAATCCCGAAGGCAAGTTCAGCCACACGCCGTACAATTTCCCCACTTTGATAAGCGTGTGTGAAAAACTCGTCCGCCAGTCCGTCATCAGAGCCGGTGGTAGCATCGAAAAAGATGACGAAGGTGGGGATGTCTTCGTTATTCCCGTGCAAAAACCCAAGCCTACCAAATTAGAAAAGTCCTGGGAACCCGGCCCCATCGCCAACAGCCGCTTCACAGAAGAAGAAATGGCCAAGATTACGGCCACCGCCGGAAAGGATTTATCCAAGGCCATCTCAAAGTTCGCGCCCGGCTGGAAGGTGGCAAAGTGCGGCGGGGATATGAATCCGGGGCTTCGAGCCGAGTGGGGTGGCAAAAAGAATGTCCTCCTGACACATCCTTTGAGCCGTACCGTCGGTTGCGTTCTTTCAAAGAAGGTTAAAATTCCTGCCGGCAAAAAGACAACACTTCAGTTGGTTGTCGGCCATCATCCGGAAGGCGACTGGACACTGCTTGTAAAAGCCGACGGAAAAGAGCTGCTGAAGAAATCAGTGGGTGGGGAAACGGCTGAGAGCGGATGGATTGAGATCGATCTGCCTCTCACGAGATATGCCGGCAAAGAAATCAAACTGGAGCTTGTGAATAAAGCCAGTGATTGGAAGTTTGAGGCAGCCTACTGGGCCAGGATTGAGCTTATAAGCGAATAGCTGTTTGTTCTTTCGTATTGGCTGTTCTTCTACTTTCCCTGCTGTGCGATTTGCCATTCGTAGATTGATGGTACCTGGGGCTTTGGTCTCGGTGCGTCAGCAAGCGGCAGGGCACGGTTGTCCTCAAGTAATACTGGTTTGCCACTACCGGCGGTGATTTTTGCATTACCGCCGTATAAGCGGTTGCCGGTTATCTCAACACCGATGCAATCCGTCGAGGACAGAACAACCATGGGTTTCGATTTATCTTTGAGTATGAACACATTATCCTTGATGATATGGTCGAAACTTGTGGTTTTTGCGAGTACGCCGTTGCCTGTTTGAACCGTAAAGCGGTTGTGAAGAATCAGCCAGTTTTCATTCATGCCGCCCATCCAAAGGCCGGTCTTTACTGAGCTGACGTCACAGTTGTAAACAACATTTCGCGGACCGTTGGGCCCGTGAGCCGTGTCTTCCGGCGGCGAGGCCCACATTCCAAAACCGTAGCCGCCGTGACCGGTCACCGATTTGATGACACACTGCTCGATGAGATTCTCATTCGTCCATCCTGCGTGCCACTGTCCGTCGCTTTCGTGAAAGATGCTTTTTCGAATGACATTTCCGCTTGCGGCCCACTGGAACAGAGGTGCATGGCGCATCTTAAACGTCTCGATGTTTTCAATAAGGCAATCCCAGCATCGGTCCCAGCCTGTATATGCGGTGCCGCCTCCACCCTTGAACCATGCATCGTCGAAAATGCAGTCGCGAATCTCACACCACTTGGCCATCTGACCATAGACGGGGAAGCGGCCGCACATCTTTACCTTCACGCCCTTCGCCCAGCAGTTCCAGCCATTGTGGAACACCACGCTGCTAATCCACAGATTGTGTTTCTGCTCAATGTATAAGTCTTCAATCCCGCATTTCCGGATAGGTACGATTTTTCGCACGAAGGCACCGTCAACCATCGGAAACTCGATGCGAAGAGGCTGGTTGATGGTGATGGTGTTGCCTTTGATATTTTTGATGGTTACCTCATAGCAGCGATACAGCCCCCACTTGCAGGCGTTTTTAGTGAGTTTGTTCCAGCGGGTTGTAGCCGGGGCTTCAATGTAAAGGCAATCACCGGGCTTCAGTCCCTGAACATTTTGGAGTTTAAGTGTCAGGTCGCCGCGTTTGCCGTCTTTTGCCAGTTTGATTTTCCTGCCGATCTGACCTTGTCCCTGGAATGTGATAGCGGCCAGATTACTCGGGACAGAGCGGCGGTTGATAAAAGAAGAATCCAGGATAACTTCAATCCGGCCTGTAAGTTTCGTTCCGTTCTTATATTCTGCGATGCCTTTGAGGGTATGGGGGCCATTTGCAAGCTTACCGATTATTTCCCGGCCGGTTGTTACACAGGCGAAACTGTTACCTGAATGTTTACTGCGATCCCATCTCTTAATCACGACATCGTCGGCCATGATTGTCATTTTCATAAGGCCAGCAGGCCGGCAGTGTATCTCGATGCGGATTTCTTTTCCCACACGGCTTCCCGGTGCAGGTGTAAAAAAGCCGACACCATTTTCAGGTATCGAATAGCGGAAAATCAATTTAGTCTTGTTCCTGCCCTTGCCTCGAATCACTACATTATCGTCGCGGACTGTCACCGGCCGGTCCAGATAATATGTTCCCTCATCGAGCACAATGGCACCGCCGCCATTCTTACCGGCTGCCCGGCAGGCGCGGTCAAGGGCGATTGAATCATCGAGATTGTCGTTAGCCTTGCCGCCGAATTGTTCGATAGTAGTGAAGGCTTTTAATGAAGGTATGCCGCCCTGAATGCCACATTTAGTCCAATTGGGGTATACAAGGCCATCGGGCCCTACAACGTCAGCGGCTGTAAGTCGCTCCCTTTCATGTGGCTTGATTTTGTACTGACCTTCCCACGGTGGTTTTGTCTTTTGACCCGCGGCATGTGAAACAGAGAAAAGGCAAATAGTGGTTAGCAATCCAATGATACAATAAAATCCTGAGCGGGGAGGGAGTATGTAAGACAGCATCTTTATAGTCACCTGTTTCCTCTCTTATTCTCGATTTTTCAAAAGGAGAATATTTTTTTTAAAGTGATTCGTTCAGATATTTTCGCGGAGAATGTCTGCACCGACGGGATTTAATCTTTCCTCGATTTTTTCATAGCCTCGGTCGATGTGGTAGACTCTGCTGACAATAGTAGTGCCTTCGGCGGCCATTCCGGCAAGAACAAGTGCCGCTGAGGCCCGAAGGTCCGAAGCCATTACCGGAGCCGCTATTAGTTTTTTGACGCCGGCAACAATAACGGCAGGGCCTTCCTTGCGCAAGTTTGCCGCCATTCGATTTAATTCGGCCACGTGCATGAATCTGTCGGGAAATATCTTTTCAATTATGACGCTGTTGCCATCGGCCAGTGAAAGAAGGGCCATCAACTGTGCCTGCAAATCGGTGGGAAAGCCCGGATATGGCTGGGTCGTAATGTCGGCGGTTTTTATAGGCTTGCTGCGGGTAACAACACAACCATCGCCTTCGGCGTCAATTGTTATGCCGATATTTCTCAGCTTGTCGACGACCGCCATCATATCATCGAGACGGCAGTTTTGCAGGTGCAGCTCTCCGGCCGTTATGGCGGCGGCGGCCATAAAGGTACCGGCCTCGATTCTATCCGGTATAACCTTGTATTCGGCGGGCTTCAACTCTCGCACACCTTCCACCTTCAGCCGGGGTGAGCCGATTCCCGTTATCTTCGCGCCCATCTTGTTCAGGCAGTTTGCCAGGTCGGCTATTTCCGGCTCGCAGGCGGCCGACTCGATAACGGTTTTGCCCTTTGCCAGTGTTGCGGCCATTAGCACATTTGCAGTACCCAGCACGGTCGAGCCAAATGCTCCGCCCAGAAAAATCTCTTTGCCTCTCAAACCCTTCGGTGCCTCAGCGATGACATAACCGTTCCTGAGATGGATTTTTGCGCCAAGCTCGCGCAGGCCCCGTATGTGGATATCAATTGGCCTGTCACCGATTGCGCAGCCGCCGGGCATCGACACCTCGGCTCTGCCGCAGCGGGCAAGCAGGGGGCCGAGTATGCAAATGCTGGCCCGCATCCTGCGGACGATTTCATACTCGCCGACCGGATTATCAATCACTGTCGAATCTATGCATAAATCCCCGTTTGAGCTTCTACTAATCTTGCAGCCTAACTGGCTGAGCAATTCCCCGCATACGGAAATATCGGAAAGGTACGGCACCGATGAAATAACTGATTTTCCCTTAGCTAATAAGGATGCCGCCATAATCGGCAGGGATGCATTCTTTGAGCCGTTTATCTTCACGCTGCCGGAAAGCCGGACCGGTCCTTCGATGTGAAATATATCCATAATCTATTTTCCTTGAAAAGGGGCCTCTGTTTTGCAATACTTCGCAATAAAGAATCCCAGATGGAACTAATATATTACAAGATAGCTTCATTTTCAAGATTGCGATATATATATCAATGAAAACTTCTGAGATTATCATGGTTCTTATTTGCCTGCCGGGGCTGTTTTTGTTCGGGCGCTGGTTGCTTACGACATCTCTGGGCCGAAATGCCCTGGCCGATTCGAGGCCGCGACGAAATAATATGCGTCCATATCTTTGCATTATACCGCCGTTCATATTATTTGTACCAATTCCCCTTGCAATGCTGATTACAGAAAAACTTGCGGCGGATTTGCAGGACTGGCAGAAAGCTTTCCTGAACAATCTTATCTACTGCGTCGGCGCGATAGTAGTGATGGTTGTTATAGTTTTCCTGGTAAGGGCCAGTTTCGCGCGGAGGTTGAAGGGATTCGGTTTGAATATGAGGTCAATCCCAAAAGATTTTGCTGCTGCTTTTTTATATCTTCTCTCTGTTCTGCCGCTTATCTTTGCAGCAATGACACTAATAATGTTCATAGGCAGACTTTTCTTTGGCCCGGAATACGAAATATCAAAACATGAACAGCTGGAAATAATAACGGCCTATCCAAGATGGCAGCTTCAAATATCTGTTTTTGTTGTTGCTGTAGTGATAGCGCCCGTGATTGAAGAGATGATATTTCGAGGCCTTTTTCAAACAGTGATACGCTCATTTTTTGAAAGTCGAGATTCGAAACTTGGAAATCGAAGCCGGGTCTGGCTGCCTGTCTTCATAAGCGCCGGATTGTTCTCAATGGTGCATGGAAACGTACCACATTGGCCGGCACTATTTCTCTTAGGTGTATGCATGGGCTATGCGTATGAGAAAAGCGGCTCTTTGTTTCGATCCATCTTTATCCATGCCTTGTTTAACTCAATCGCTGTTACATTCATCTTGCTTGGGCTCTAACGCCGAAGTGATGCATTTGCCGAATGTCGATTTGAGCGTAGAATCGCACTTCGAATATGGAATTTAGACGAATTTTATTGATTTTCCACCCCCAAAAGCTTACAATTATAGAATATTAAATATCTTTGACGGAGGCAGAAGGTAATGGAAAAATCCAATCCTGTTTGCTCAAATCTCCGATATTTTAGAGAAGAAGGCGGTGTTCATAGTCTGCGCTTTGAAAAATCAGTCGCCTGCTTTTGCAGGGAAATGTTTTTGAAAGGATAAGGCAATGAAATCACACATAATTTTCTCAGTTATTATCCCGGTTTTGTGTTTGATATTTTTTCCGTTTGAGGTTGCTGTTGCAGTGCCGATGGGAACGGCGTTTACTTACCAGGGGCGTCTTATCGACGCCAATGAGCCGGCGGACGGTCTCTATGATTTGCAGTTTAAGCTCTATAACGCTGAGGATGAAGATGGCATCCAACTGGGCGGTGATGTCAACAAGCCCGATGTTGATGTTATCGACGGCTATTTTACTGTGGAACTGGATTTTGGCAGCGATGTGTTTGACGGCAATTCTGTCTGGCTGGAGATTGGGGTCCGGCCGGGAGATGTAAATCATGCATACACTGTTTTATATCCACGGCAGGAAGTGACGCCGACGCCTTATGCACTGCAAACAAGAGGTATATTTGTCGAAAGTTCGGGAAACGTCGGAATAGGTACAAAGACACCGGACAGAAACCTGGATATCCGTCATTCAAACACCGGAGGTGGCATAGAAATTGACAGGTCCGGCAGCGATATCTGGAGCGGCCTGGTTTATGAAAATGACGCTGAGGAGAAATGGTTTATTGGAATGGAGCCCGATTCCAATAACCTGCTTTTTAAAAGTGACACCGCGGGAGTTTCTATGCTCATTGAAAACGAAAACGGCAACGTAGGCATTGGCACTAAGAATCCGAGCGGTAAGTTGGAAGTCGACCATGGAGACATTATTGTCAAAGGCGTCGACAGTTTTGATTCACACGGCGAGCAGGCGAATGTATACGTCGGTTCCGTCCACCAATACGTAAGGGGAGAATACGGCTTTGGTATGAAGTTCGGCGCCTATGCTGCTAACGATGCTCTCTCAATTAGAGAATTATCCGGTAACGTAGGTATTGGAACGACGACGCCGGGATTTCCCCTCACTTTTCCTGATACGCACGGCGACAAGATATCGCTTTACGGCCAGTCCGGCGACCATTACGGATTCGGGATTCAGCCGGGCCTGCTGCAAATCCATGCAGCAGGATCAAACGACGATATCGCCTTTGGCTTCGGCGGCAGCGCGAATTTCAAAGAAAGGGTAAGGTTCGAAGGCAACGGCGAGGTGGGCCTGGGCACCTCGATTCCGGACAGAAATCTGGATATCTATCATTCAAATAGCGGGGGCGGCATAGAAATCGACAGGTCGTTAAACTCGATTTGGAGCGGAATAGTTTATGAGAATAACGGGGCTGAAAACTGGTTTATAGGAGTGCAGGCGAATTCTGATGATTTGCTTTTCAAAGATAATACAGCCGGCATTTCTATGCTCATTGAAGACGGAACCGGATATGTTGGCATAGGCACGACAGATCCTAAAGCCAGGCTGCATGTAAGTAGGGGCTCCATTTTGTTAGACAATGGTTATGGTCTGTTTTCAGTGGACAGTAATTTGCAGAATCGGCGCCTTTTGTATCTGAACGATTTGAATAACGTGGTGCTTACGAACTATGCAGGAGGAAATATATTTTTGGGGACCTATACATCACCGGGTTCAACCTTGACGCGAATGACCGTGACACCGGCGGGCAATGTCGGCATCGGGACGACGAATCCTTCATATAAGCTGGATGTTGAAGGAACTGTCCAGGCCCATGCCTATGATACCGGAGATATCTTTTTCCGAAAGGATGGCCAAAGATTGTGGAGGATGTTCGAGGACGAAGCGGGATTGTATCTGGAGAACTTGAGGACTTCCAAAGTGTATACGTTTGTTCTGAAACCGATACGGGAGGAAATCGAGACTATAAATGCCGTTGATTTCGATGTCGTGATAGATGAGCTTAAGGCCGAAAACGAATCGTTAAAGCAAAGAATCGAGGCCCTGGAAACAATGGTGCAGCAGCTTGTTGATGGCAGGAAGTTTGAGCTATAGGATGAATTGTTTCTGATAATGATATTAATAGTCTACATCCACTTGCTGGCATGATAGATCGGAAGGATGTTGCCTGAACACGACGACATTGAAAAAAAATGCTGAAAATGTCATCTTGAGTCCAAAACACGCACTCTTTTCTTAAAAAAACGCTCTTTACCCCATTTTCCCTTGCTAATCAGCCTTAAGTGCGCATAATTATAAAGATGATATACTGTTTGTCGTTTCTGACATAACAGGAGGTGTGTAAATGATGCAAATCGTTTTATCTTGATGTATGTAATAGCGAATGTCTTAAGTAGTCCCTGATAATTTATTTTGAAAGGAGAGCATAATGCGTGGGTACTTGTTAATTTCATTGCTCTGTATTTGTGTGTTTGCCGGGGCAATAAATGCGGATGAAATCGTATTTACAAATGGAGACCGTATTACCGGCAAGATTGACCATGCGGTTGAGGGCAAACTTGTTTTGACGTCGGATTTGGCCGGCAAGGTAACTGTTGAGATGTCCAAAATTCAGACGTTCAGCACTGATGAGCCAATTACAATTCACCTTAAAGACGGCAATATTCTCGTCCAGAAAATTGTAAGCTCGAAAGCCGGCAAGTTTGCCGTTGAAGGTACTGAGACCTTAAAGGCACAGGATTTTGACGTTGCTGCTATCGCTTCGATAAATCCACCGCCTAAACCGGTGCCAAAGTGGACAGGTAATGTCTCGGCCGGTTTTACTTCTACACATGGTAATACAAAGACTGAGACCATCAGTGCCAGCGCTAATCTCAGCAAGAGAACCGAAAAAGACCGTACAACGTTAGGTATGGATTATGCCAGAGGTGAGCAGGAGGACCCGGACACAGGCGAAGACAAGAAGACAGAAGACTGGTGGCGCATCAAGGCCAAGTATGATTACTTTTTCTCGAAGAAGTTCTTCGGTTATCTTGACGGCCGCTATGAAACCGATAAGATTGCCGAGCTTGACCGAAGAGTCATAGTCGGCGGCGGCGCCGGATATCAGTGGATTGAATCGGAGAATATGAATTTCTCGACAGAAGGCGGTTTGGCCTCTGTTTACGAGAAGTACGAGGACCAGACGGGCAGCGACACCAAGTTATCCGCTCAGCTCGGCTACAATTTCGATATGAAGCTGACAAAGAACGTAAAGTTAATGCATGACCTTACCTACTATCCGAGTCTGGAGAAGTTCTCTGATTATTATCTCACAACGACGGGTGAAGTTCGTGCTTACTTTACTGAGAAGATGTTTGTAAATTTCAAGGCCATTCTAAATTATGATGCGACTCCCGCTGTCGGTGCCGGTTCGACGGATACAAAATATTTATTCGGTTTAGGTGTCAGTTTTTAGTCGCGTCTGTATTCATGCTGTTTAAAGATGACGGTGTCATGGAGTTGAAAGTCCGAATGTAATTTTGGGAAGGGCGGTCAAATGAAAAAGTCGCTTAAAATCCTGTATATTGTTTTGTCGGTAATTGTGGTTCTGCTTCTTGTTATCGTGATAGCAGTTAATTTATTCGCCGATAGTGCCGTGAAAATGGCTATTGAATCAGCGGGGACCAAGACCTTGCAGGTTCCGGTGGCGGTGGACAGCGTGAACCTATCCATTCTGGGCGGTAAGATTGGCTTTAAAAATCTTGTGATTGATAATCCACCGGGCTACAAACATGAGAAGCTTCTCGAATTAGGTGGTGCGAAAATAGCGGTCGAGACAGGTTCCTTGCTGACAGATATTGTTAATATAAAGGAAATAAAATTGGATGGCATGAATGTCGTTCTGGAGCAGAGAGGCATCACGAGTAATAATATTCAGGATATCATCAAGTCGCTTCCGGCTAAGGATGATGAGCCCAATGAACCGTCTGAACCGGCCGGCAAAAAGCTCCATATAGATACCCTCCAAATCACCAATACCCGGGTCAAAGTGAAGTTGTTGCCTATCCCCGGTAAAGTTGACACTCTCACGTTGAAGCTGGCCCCTATCGAAATGACAGATTTGGGTGGTGAAAATGATATCGATACGGGTGCCTTGATCAGCAAGATCTTGTTAGCCATCGCAGGAGGAATTGCCGAGCAGGGGGCCGGGATTCTGCCGGATGATATGCTCGGTTCTCTAACCTCGCAGCTCGGTAAGCTCGGAGCTTTGTCGTCGTCTGTCCTCGAAGCCGGAAAAGACGTTGGTGGAAGTGTCATTAAAGGTGCGGGGGATGCTACCAAAGGAATCACGGATGGAATAAAAGGTCTGTTCAAGCCTAAGGAAGATAAAGATAAGGAGTGAAATCTGGGGCAGTCGGCAAATTGTTACAATCTCGATGAGATTTCAATATTCAAATGTGCATGAGTGTTTCAGTAGAGTGTATATGCAAAATACTGATTAGAATGACTAATTAGTGCGCCCATTCAATCTGCAACTCTAAATCCCGCATTTAATATGGGGGATTCCCCCATAACAAAAACAGGCACTTCCCTGATTTACAAATAATACCGCCTGATTAATCTACACGTGTATTGCTAATCTTCCCTTATATATCATTAGAGAACAATGTTTTAGATTACTAATTCTAATGAAGGAGAACGTGACTATGAACAAAAGTTACATGTTGCTCATTGCCTCTGTTGTTATGTTGCTTTCAGGCTGCGCATCAACTCCGACAAAAGACATTGTGTTGGATGCGCAAGCCGATCCCAAGGCCAATTTCAGCGGCTACAAGACCTATACCTGGTTGCTTACGGCCGCCATCCTCAATGATCCATACGGCCAATGGGAACCACCTGCATTCGATGCCGAAACCCGCGGGCTCTTCGCGTCGATCGGCATCCGGAAGGGCAGGAAGTTCGATCCAGACGAGCGCATGAAGAAGCTCCTGGCCGACGGCGTCGCGTTCGCCAACGCCGCCGCACGCTCCATCGTGTGGTATCCGCGCTACGAGAAGAACATGAAAGGTGTGCGGGTCTACCCGGATACGGACAGCACGTGGCTCATGGCCTACACTGGCCGCAACGTCTTCTTCAACGGCGAAGACGGCATGACCATGAATACCGACGCGCGCGTGATGTTCCACTATCCCTACACCGCGGTCACTCCCGTCATGGCAGCCCCGAGGCTGGGCAAGGGATCAGACTACGCTATCGCGTACCTCGATTCTCGCAGGCAGCCCTTCGACGGCGCCAAGACCTACAAGCTCGACCTCCCCGCCAATCCGCCCGTCGCAAACTTCTGGGCCGTCACGGTCTATGATACGCAGACCCGCTCCATGCTCCAGAGCAACCAGAAGTACCCGACCGTTGGCAGCAATACCGAAGGGGTGAAGAAGAACAGGGATGGCTCTTACACGATCTACTTCGGCCCCAAGGCGCCGAAGGGATACGAGAACAACTGGATCGAGACGATTCCCGGCAAGAGCTGGTTCGTCATCCTTCGCATGTACTCCCCGCTCAAGCCATGGATCGATCAGACCTGGCGGCCGGGTGAGATCGAGTTAGTGAAGTAGTTTTTGAAAGGTTTCGCAGTGGGCGGTTGGCATCGCGAACCGCCTCCTGCAGAAATAAGAGAAAATAATGAGGTCCAGAATAATGGTGAAAATTTCTTACATGATGATTGTCACGGTTTTCGTCATCGGCGTGCCTGTGATTTCCACGACGAGTGCGGTGGCAGCCGGGACGAAGGCCACTGAAGCCGGCGTGCAATCCAAAGATAATCAAACGTCCGGTCCTGAAGGACAAGCACCCACGGAAGAACCGGACCTGGCCGATATTATACCCTTGGCGAGTAAATTGCCCGGCCGTTTGGTGACACTTGAAAACGGGATTGCCGGTTTGCTGGATATCTCTGAAATTGAGAGTAGCCATGCAAAGATAGAGGAAGACCTGAAAGATCCCGCCGATCAATTAGAAAAATTAAAGGATTCACAGGAGTATGAATACAATAAACTTGTGGAACTCAGGGAGGTAATCAGGCAAAAGAATGAATTGTTCGAAGAAATCAGTAAGCCCCTTAGCGACGCGATTCGTCAGCTTGGGAAATGGAGAACTGAGTGGCTGAAGGAGAAGAAACTCTGGAGCCAATGGCAATCTTCACTGCAAAAAGACGGAGATCTCGATCAGCTCAAACCGACCTTTGCAAAGGCCGATGATATTATCGAAAAGGCCCACAATCTCATCCGTACAGAGCTGGAGGCGATGCTAAAGGTTCAGGAGAAAGCCGGTAATATCCAGGCCAGAATCCACACTCTTATCGCTGAATTAGACAGTCAATTCGTGGAAGAGTGGCGAGTCGCCCTGATTGATACATCTCCTCCGATGCTCTCCTCAGCTTATTTTTCTCAATTCAAAAGCGCCGACCTGTGGTACGCGGCACAAAAAGGCTTGTCCGAGATCTCATGGCCCGACAGCCGGTTCTTTGCTCGGCAGGGATGGATCATCGTTATTCTGGTTTTGCTTTCTCTGTTTGTGGGCGTCGCCCTCTACCGAAACCGACGTATGTTAAATGAATCAGAGCGCTGGCGTTTTCTTGCCGCACGACCTTTTTCGGCAGGATTCTTTTTAGTTCCAATAGTGGCGTTTTTGATTTATGAATATCAGAGTGCTCCGGCTGTATGGAAACTGGCAAATGTGATTGTTGTCGGGGTCTTCTTTGCCCGACTTTCTGGTGTAATTGTTGAATCATCCTGGAAAAGGCGGTTTGTTTATGGAGTAATTATCTTTTTTATTGCATCCAGACTCATGGATGTGCTCAACTTTCCGCTTCCGCTTTTCCGGCTATACATTTTTTTAGCAGCACTTCTCGGTTTAATCTTCTGTTTGCGGTGGGCCGGAGAAAGCGTTCGTCGTAAAGACTCGGATTTTTATAAATGGTCGCTTCGTTTAGGTGCTTTGTTTTTTGCTGTTATTATGACTGCCGAGCTTTGGGGTAAAGAGGCACTCGCCGGGTTTCTATTCGTATCTTTAATACGTACGATAGCAATGATATTTGCCTTTATGTTGTTCATGTACATAATTAAGGGGGGTGTGGAATGGCTGTTTGGCACCTCTGTTCTCCGTCGAGCAACAATTCTTTATGGCGATGATACCGGTGCCGTCATACGCCGGGTGTCGCGCTTCATTAACATGGCTTTATGGGGGCTGGTTTTGCTGCCTGCTGTTCTTACTATATGGGGAATTTACGGTACTATGGGAGGGGCGACGAAAAGTTTGTTGGCACTTGGATTCAACCTGGGATCACAGCGGATTAGTGTAGGCTTGATTCTTACTTCAGCAGGCGTCCTTTATGGATCGTTTCTGGCATCCTGGATTGTCCAGAAACTGCTCATGGCGGAAGTGATTATCAAGCGTCAGGTACAAAGGGGTGTACGACATTCAATTGCAAAATTGATTCATTATATCGTTATATTTATAGGTTTTTTATTTGCACTTTCGGTATTAGGATTCGATGTCACAAAACTCACGATCCTGGTGAGTGCCTTTGGTATCGGCATTGGCTTTGGCCTGCAAAGCATTGTGAACAATTTTGTCTGCGGCCTCATTCTGTTATTTGAGCGACCTGTCAGGGTGGGTGACATTATTGAACTTGCCGGTAAGTGGGCTGAAATCAAAAAGATTGGCCTTCGCTCAACAACTATCCAGACATTCGAACAGGCGGATGTGATCATTCCCAATGCCGATCTGGTCACAGGTCAGGTCACCAACTGGACACTTAGTAATCGACGGGTCAGGATTGCTATTCCCGTGGGTGTAGCATACGGTTCCGATATTCCTCTGGTGATGGAAACGCTGATGGCGTGTGCAAATACAAACTCGAAGATAACTAAAACGCCCGAGCCACAGGTACTGTTTCTCGATTTCGGGGAAAGCACCCTCGATTTCGAGCTTCGCGTCTGGGTTTTGGATGCCGAGTACAGGTTGAAGGTAAAAAGTGAACTTAATCAGGAGATTGAAAGGAGTTTCCGGGAAGCGAAAATCGAGATTGCCTTTCCTCAACGGGATCTGCATCTGCGCAGTCTCGATGACTCGGTCATTTTTCGAAAGTCAGAAACTACCTGATAGTACTTTATGTTGACGAATGAAACGAAATATCAAAAAATGGAGACCTAAAAGTTCAGATGAAAGGAAGTTTGTCCAGTGACGTAGTAAGACGAGCAAGAAATTAAGGAATATGAGATACATGATATGAGAAAAATTGAGAACTGAAAACACTTAAAATGAAAGAATGAATGAAAGGAGTAACTATGAACACTAAAACATTAGTCCTGTTGGCGCTGGTTGTCACGATCCTCGCCGGCTGCAGAGGACCCGGAGGGGCTACGCCCGGCGAAAAAAGAGCCGATGTCCTCACCATGAAAGACAACATGCTGGCTGAATTGTACGAAAAGAAACCTGAGACGAAAGCAAAGATCGCAAATGCCGCCGGCTATGGAACTTTTAGCAACATCAATGTCAACCTTTTCCTGGCAAGCACGGGAAACGGCTATGGCGTCGTGCACAACAACAGCACCGGAGATGATACGTATATGAAAATGGCCATGCTCGGTGTTGGAATTGGTCTCGGGGTCAAGGACTTCAGGGCCGTAATCATCTTCAAAAACCAGAATGCGCTTAACACGTTTGTCGACAAAGGCTGGGAATTCGGAGGCCATGCTGATGCTGCCGCCAAATCCGGTGACGCGGGCGCCTCTGCAAATGTCGCTGGAGACATCACAAGCGGCATGGAAATATACCAGTTCACCGAAGCCGGTGTCGCTCTCCAGGCCACCATAGCCGGCACGAAGTACTGGAAAGACAAAGAGTTGAACTGAACCGGACTGAAGGCTCAGCGTAACAACCAACTCGTGACAAAGATCGACGTTGCTTTCACGCCGGCGCTACGATGCAGGTTTAGAATGCGCGTGCGGTACCACTTAAGGAATTACGGATAGAATAAAGGGCCTGTTGAAGCCTGAGAAAAAGGAATTATGAAAAGATAAAGATATTTCCTCTTTATAGTTTATTTGTGAGTATTCGAGACGTCGTTGTACTGGTATAATATTAATGGTCAAATACGAGCAAAGAAAGACCGTTTGAGAAAAATTGGTAGTGAACTGAATGGAGTAAAAATGGCTGTAGAATTTAATGCTTTTGAAGTTTTTGAAATAGCTGAAAAAATCGAGCGCAACGGTGCAAAATTTTACCGAAGGGCGGCGGAATTATTTGATGAATCTCGCGTTCACAACATGTTTACTAAATTGGCCGAGTGGGAATTGGCACACGAGCAGGTCTTCGCAAACATGCGAAAGGAGCTTTCTGAACAGGGCCCGGAAATGAGGACCTTCGAAACTGGGAGCGATGTGATCTTTGATGCACAATCTATGGCCGGCCTTGCTGTATTCGGTAATAGAATAAATCCGGCTGTGGAACTGACCGGAAAAGAGAGCATAAAGGACATTCTCAAATGTGCTATTGAGAAGGAGAAGGATACTATCGTCTTCTACACAGGTTTGAAGGATTTTGTTTCTGCCGGCGCCGGCAAAGATAAAATCACTGATATTATCAAAGAGGAGATGCACCACGTTCGTATACTAAATGAATCACTCCAGTGGCAGTAGTTTTGTTGGATGCTGTAGGTTTTTCTTACCCTCTCCACGGCCGCTTTCTGGCCATTTTCCCGGATAAAATATCTTTAGCAATGATCACGTCTTCTCTTACCTGGAAGTCGAACATCCCGGCACAGATAAAGTCGGCGCCATTCTCGTAGGCGTATTTGAAGCCGTCCCTGGGATGGATAGCTCCCGCAGCCATGACCTTATAAGCGATCCACGGCTTTTTGACATTTTCCATAAATTCGGCGGTTTTTTCAGGAGTCTTGGACCAGATATTATCGTGCTCGGGTTCTCTTTCCGCCGACCAGTAGTTGTGAC
>JAABXR010000028.1:0-10929 GCA_011776225.1 Phycisphaerae bacterium | reverse complement strand
TCTACACTGTGGCCGGCAACACCACCGATGACTTTATTTTGTTTAATAAAGTCGACTGCCTTTCCAAGAAGCTCGACTTGCCCCTTCTTGACAAAACTGTCCGCGACACCGCCGTGAACGTAAGCGCCTACGGCTCCGTTGTCGATAGCTTTTTTTGCCTCGGAAGTCAGGTCCTTTTCTTTTATTTTGATCTGTGCAATCCACTGTATTCCGCCGCCTCTTTCGTTCCGGTATTTCTTAAGAAGGCCGATGCAGTGATTATCAAGTCTCAATATCGCGGTGTTTATTCCGGTCTCTTCGCATATCTCAAGAGTCTCCATCACTTTGTCGTCGGTGAAATAGTTCCTTAATAGTGAGGAAACATAGACCAAATCCCTGCTGTGGGCAAAACTGCTGATTAGATTGCCACCTGCAAATAGCCTGCTAATCCTGATATTGCCGATTTTGCCCATCGGCATACCTTTGGAAGAACCTTCTTGTTGCGGGACAGTAGATTTTTTCACTTCCTGAGCCAAAAGTGCTTTTTCTTCAAGGCTTAAACCTAATGCGGTGGTTGTCGAAGTGATAAGAGATTTTTTCAAAAAGCTGCGACGGTTGAAATGTTCTGTCATGATATGCCTCATCTTTTGTTTACTAAAACCGGTTGAACAGGATTATTGTATTTCAGTATTTCGTCTTTGTCAAGTGTAATAAGTACCGCAAATCTTATATGTTACTAAGTATGATGGTCGGTTGCGTTGGTGTTTTCTACTTGCCTTGGGCCCGGATTGTACGACCCATCACGCCGTAGTAGGTGCCGCAAAGGTAATGTAAGCTGTGGAATTTTTCAGGAATCCATTTGTCGTCAAAAAGCTCTGTCTCGGCTGCTGCCCGCAGAACTTCACAAATCAGCAAATCGTGAGATTGCATTTTGAAAATCTCCACAACCCGGCATTCCAGATGTGCGGCGCATTCCTCTATCAACGGAGGGGCGACTACCCTGGCGGCAATCGGTGTCAATCCGCTCTCTTCGAACTTGTCGATGTTCTTGCCGGTGACAGTTCCGACAAAGTGTGTTTGTTCGAGCAGTTCTTCACCCGGAACGTTGATGACAAGCTCGTGATTTTGTTTTATCAAGTCGTAAGAGTGTCTGACATGGCTTATGGCCAGCAGTATCAGGCATGGGTCGGAGTTGTTCACGGGCGTTTGCCAGCTAAAGGTCATCACATTCGGATTTTCCATTGTGCCGGACGTCACCAAAACAACACAGCCCGGCTCAACCAGCCATTTCGCCTGATTCAACTTCACTTCACTTTTCATAGGTAGCTCCCCTGGATTTATACAGGAAAAAATGTTTTCTTATTATCGCATATATTTAGTATAACAGTTATTGCAGTTATGTAGTATTTGATTTCTATAAAAAGTTCCGGCATCAACAGAGTAACCAATGGACCGGATTGGATTCCAACCTCGAACAGATTTTCCAAACATTGAGAGTGTTATTTTAAAAAATTTTTTCGCTTGGCAATAGACCGGTTATGTATTATGTTTTGTGTTATGTACGGATGCATTCGGCTTTGAGAAAACCAGGCTTGAAACGCAACTGTAATCGGCCGGAACAGGGCTATTAATTCGCTGCATAGAACGGCCAGCCGGAAAAGCGCGATTAGTGGACTTGATAGTGTGGCGTGAGTACAGATGACAGGGAAGTTAAGTAAAATGGGGAAGGAGGTGCGGAAATGACCGAAAAGACGACCACGTCCGGGAGTGAGAAATTCGTACCAACATGTAGCATATGCGGGGAAAAACACTGGCCTCACCATCGGTTAATTCCCTGTTTAAATAAACAAAAGGCAAGGGCAAAAGCCAGGGCTGACAAAAGAGCGAAAGCGGAAGCGAAAAGAAAGGCCAAAGCTGAAGCTAAAGAAAGGGCCAGGGCTGAAGCCAGAGAGAAGCCGGAGGCCAGGGCAAAAGCTGAAAAAAGGGCTTATGTCGAGGTAATATCCAGATTGGAGAAAAGATTGAGGGATGAAACGAGAGAGAGGGCAAGGGCCCAGGCGGCAGCCGAGACTGCAATACAAGCAAGACTTAAAGCTGAGGAGAAAGCCGGGACCTATGCTGAGGCAATGGCCAAAGCAGAAAGGAAAATGAAAGCAGAACTTCAGGCAAGAACCGAGGCCGAAGAAAAGTTAAAAGCCGAAGTTAAAGCAAGAAGTGAGGCTGAGGAGAAGGCGGCAACCGAAGCGCAAGAGAGGAAAAAAGCTGAGGCGAGAGCGGTAGCAGAGGTAAAAGGCAAAACTGAAGCTCAGGAGAAGGCCAGGGCTAAAGAGGAAGAGCGGGCCAGAATTGAAAAAGAAGCGAAATCTAAAGCTGAGGAGAAAGACAAAGCTTATGCTGAGAAAATAGCCGAGGCAGAAAGGAAACTGAAAGCAGAACTTCAGACAAGAACCGAGGCCGAAGAGAAGTTAAAAGCCGAAATTGAAGCAAGAAGCAGGGCTGAACAGAAGGCGGCAACCGAAGCGCAAGAGAGGGCAAAAGCTGAAGCGAGAGCGGAAGTGNNTGAAGCCCAAAAGTCGGCTAAGGCTAAAGACAAGGAGGTAGCCAGGATTGAAAGAGAAGCAAAATCTCAGGCTGAGGAGAAAGACAAAGCCTATGCCGAGAAAATGGCCGAGACAGAAAAGAAACTAAAAGCAGAGGTTCAGGCAAGAACCGAGGCCCAGGAAAAGTTCAAAGCCGAAGTTGAAGCAAGGAGCAGGGCTGAGGAGAAGGCGGCAACTGAAGCGCAGGAGAGGACAAAAGCTGAAGCGAGAGCGGAAGCAGAGGCAAAAGCCAAAACTGAAGCAGAAGATAGAGCCAGAGTCGAAAGTAAAGCCAAATCTGAGGCTCTGGAGAAAGCAAATGCCTATTTTGAGACAATAGCCGAAACAGAAGGGAAACTAAACGAGGAAACTCAGGCAAGAACAGAGGTAGAAAATAAGTTAGAAGCCGAAGTTAAAGCAAGAATTAAGGCTGAGGAAAAGACGGAGGCTGAGGCTGAAAAAAGAGCCGGCCTTGAAACCGAGTTAAAGGAAATTAATAGTATCAGGGCTAAGAGAAAAGCTAAAGCTGAAGCAAGGGCTGCAGCCAAAGAGAAGGCAAAAGCTGAAAGAGAGGGCTATCCCCAGGCTATAGCCAAAGCCCAGGAGGAAATAAAGAGGGAGACTCAGGCAAGAATCGAGGCCGAAGAAAAGTTAAAGGCTGAAGTTAAAGCAAGAATTAAGACTGAAGAGAAGGCGGCAACCGAAGCACAGGAAAGAGCAAAAGCTCAAGCGAGAGCGGAAGCGGAGGCAAAAAGTAAAGCTGAAGCCCTGGCAAGGGCCAAATCAGAGGCGGAGGCCAGAGCCAAAGCTGAACACCAAATGAAAACCGAACTTGAAGAGAAAGCGAGGGCCTATGGAGAATTGCAGGCCAGAACTGAAGCCGAGGAAAAAGCCAGGGCCGAAGCTGAGGAGAGAACAAGGATTGAAAGAGAGACAAGATCTGAGGCTGAAGAGAAAGTTAAAGCCTACACTGAGAAAATAGCCCAGATGGAAAGGAAACTTGAGGTTGAGATTAAGTCAAGAAAAGGGGTAGAAGAAAAGTTAAAGGCCGAAGTTAAGGCAAGAAGAAGAGCTGAGGGGAAGGCGGTAACCGAAGTACAGGAAAGAGCAAAAGCTCAAGCGAGAGCGGAAGCCGAGGCAAAAAGTAAAGCTGAGGCTCAGGAGAGGGCCAGAACAGAGGTGGAGGCCAGAGCCAAAGCTGAACACGAAATGAGAACAGAACTTGAAGAGAAAGCAAAAGCCTATGGCCAGTTGCAGTCCAGAACTGATGCAGAAGAGAAGGCCAGGGCTGAAGCCGAGGAGAGAACAAGGATTGAAAGAGAGGCGAGATCTGAGGCTGAGGAGAAAGTTAAAGCCCAAGTTGAGAAAATAGCCGAGACAGAAAGGAAACTGGAAGCTGAGGTCCAGGCAAGAACCGAGGTGGAGAAAAAGTTAAGAACCGAAGTTAAAGCAAGAAGTGAGGCTGAAGGGAAGGCGGTAACCGAAGCACAGGAAAGGGCAAAAGCTGAAGCGAGAGCGGAAGCCGAGGCAAAAAGCAAAGCTGAAGCGCAAGAGAAGGCCAGAGCAGAAGTGGAGGCCAGAGCCAGTGCTGAGCAGGAAATGAAAGCCGAACTTGAAGAGAAAGCAAGGGCCTATGGCCAATTGCAGGCCAGAACTGAAGCACAGGAAAAAGCCAGGGCCGAAGCTGAGGAGAGAACAAGGATTGAAAGAGAGGCAAGGTCTGAGGCCGAGGAAAAGGTTAAGGCCTACGCTGAGAAAATAACCGAGACAGAAAGCAAACTGCAAGCACAGATTCAGGCAAGAACCGAGGCGGAAGAAAAGTTAAAAGCCGAAGTTAAAGCAAGAAGCAGGGCTGAAGAGAAGGCGGCAACCGAAGCAAAAGAGAGGGCAAAAGCTGAGGCAAGAGCGGAAGCAGAGGCAAAAGCCAAAGCCCAAGCTCAGGAAACGGCCAGGGCCAAAGACGAGGAGAAAGCCAGAGTTGAAATGGAAGCGAAATCTAATGCTGAGGAGATGGCTAAAGCTTACACTGAGGTCATAACCAAAGCCCAAGAGCAAAGAAAGAAGGAAGCAAAAGCAAGAACCGAGGCGGGAAAACTAAAAGCTGAAATAGAAGCAGGACGCAGAGTCGAAGAGAGGGCTGAGGCCGAGTCAAGGGCAAAGGCTGATTTAAAACGTAAAGAAGCACCGATCGAAATTCGTGAAATTTCGGGAAGTGGTAGAAGATGTGATTCTTGTGGCAGGAATGATTCTACGGAAGAGCGATTGATTAGGGCTGACTCAGGGGAGCTATTATGTTCAGATTGCCTCAGAGCATTAAGAAAATAATGCTCTTTGTACAATCAAAGAACTTAATGACACATCACACAACACCCCAACACACGAAAGGGTGCATGATCCGGTACATAATTCGGCATTTTGTTCTGAATATCCGCACGGCGGGAGAGTTGTGGTATCCTAGGTGAATGGCACATTCACATCCCCACTGTCGCTCACACCGGTGTACTTCCTCACTGCAAGTATTAAGCCAGAGATTAGGCTGCTCTCATACCGCAATCTGTAGCTATAGAAGTGCTCATCTGTACCGGTAATTTTGCCAGTTACCTCGTCTCCTATAATGATGTCGCCGCACACGGTCACCTTGTCGAGTTTGAGGGACGCCTTCGGCCGTTTGTTGTCTATCATCAACACTATTGGTGAGCTTACGTGCTGGCTGCTCCCTGTATCTTCGATAGTCAGCCTAAGGCTGTATTTCCCATTCTTGCCAGCTGTGTTCCAAGGGTAGTACAGACCGCCCATTGTTGTGTCGCAGAGGATATCCAGCCAACCATCGGAGTCAGGTTCCCTGTTTACCAGTGAAAAGAACGGCCACGACGATAAGAGTATCCACTCTTTGAAGGGATCAGTCAAAGACTGGAAGCTGGTTGGCGGCGTAGTAGAATCGGGCCATTTGTCATATTGCACCTTTAACTTCATGCAATTTTCACATGACGGTATCAGGCCCAGGATATCCACCCACCCTCCAAAAGGGCTGTCGGAAGCCTCGAAGGGCGGGGTGGTCGCGTTCCAGCCGTTGGCGAGTTCGTTAGCGCCTATACTCCCCGCAGCCATGCCTCCTACCCGCATGATCACCGCCGCACATGGGAGAAAGCGTTATCTTATGGGAATGGAAAGGGCATCCAGACCCAGGAACTTTGCCTTAGGCTCAAATGGTTGGATCAGAATGTAGTTCGTTGCAAACACGCCGTTGCCGAACTTGAGCACATCGCCGTCGGTGAACCTTAGTCTCCCCTCGAAGAGGATCTCAGTGGAGAACAAGCCGCGCTCCCTGGCCATCTTATAGTTACGTGTAGGCGCAGTGTAGGCGTCGAGGCCGAAATCAACCCCCCGCTTCAGTATACCGGCCGGCACGCTGGACGGTAGAAGCAAGGCGTTACGACCCACAACGGCGCCATCAGCAGCAGACAGCAGGTCTCCGTCTAGGAAACTGGGTTCCTCCCTTTGCTTCCTCGGTGCTGTGCCCTCGGTGGAGAACCAAATGTTGATGCCATATTTCTTAAATAACTCGCTCAGCGCTTCAGGTTTTTCCAACCAGAACTGACGGCCTTGTTCCTTCACCACCCCAAGGAACTTAATAATGTCCTCCTGTTTGCCTATGAAGTGAACGGCATCCAAACCGAGGTCTATACCGCGAGGGATTTTGAAAACGGCGAGCAGCGCCGTGTTAGGCAGGATAGCCCCATTGGTGGCCAACAGGTCACCGGCGGTGAACAAGCCACTCGGATGATCGAGTTCGGTAGAGAAAGCAACGATGCGGCCCTTGATGTCGATGACATCAGCGGCATCAAGGCCAAGATCGAAACGTACCTTAAATCTGCTCAAAAGCTCATTATTCCGCATGTAGACATTCCCTGCGGAATTAAGCAGGTCACCGTCAGAGATAATAGGACCACCAGCAGGCAGAGGACCTTGGGTAACAAAATCTTCTTCAGTAGAGAAGAAAACACCCCTTTTGAGTACTTCTTTTGGTCCTTCTTGGGCAGTTGCCGAACCCATCAACATACATGTGATGGATACGAGCAGTAACAGCGGTCTAATCTTAAATTTTAGCATTTTTTTCTCCTTTTGCGTCTTAGAACGTTCCTGAAAATGTGACTCTTATTTTGTTCCAATTACCAAACATAATATCTACCCGTCTTACTCCAGTTTTTACATTAGTGTCCAGCCATCGCATCACCTCCTTTTTATGTGAAGCCTGACTATTACATATATGTTTTCGTTTTTCATGAAAGACGATACTTATGTGCTATATCGTGAACGGCATGGGCTATACTCCCATGACCGGAGAAGCTGATAAGTAATTGTTGGAAAGCAGTTTTTATTTATATGCCGTTTCTCAAGTGGCAAATGTTGATGGATTTTTTTGGAATTATTTAGCATTTCGACATTATTATTTATACTTATAAACACCTCGTTTTTTAGCGAAATATTTAGGGTAACGTATAGTAAATTTTATCGTTTCAGCCTATTTTTTACATAGTATCCTTTTTCTATGTACAATACTTGCCCTCATTTCTGACATGAAAACTGCCTTCTTACTCCTTGGCTTCTACGCACAAATCACCAAAGCTGACAATGAAGAAACAGCGAAAATGACCATTCTGAATGCGGCCGGAAAGGAGGGGCATGATCCGGTGCACAATGGGGCAGATTCACCTTGCACAGAGTTGAATGGAAGCGACAGTGATATTGATATAACATCTAAAGAACACAATAAGTTACAAAAAAACAGCGGCCTGCAACTCTATGCGAATTGCAGGCCAGTGGGCCGGGTTGGATTCGAACCAACGTAGGCTTACGCCAACGGGTTTACAGCCCGTCCCCTTTAGCCACTCGGGCACCGACCCTTGTTTGTTACTGTCTCGAATAGATTAAAATAAAAAACGGTCAATTGTCAATAGTCAATTTATTCTAATTTCATCGGGAAATAGTCTTTGGCGTTGTTGAAGCAGATGTCCTCGACCATTTTCCCGAGCAGGTCTAAATCATCGGGCAGCAGCCCGGCCTCGACATCGTTGCCGAGCATATTGCATAGAATCCTGCGGAAATATTCGTGTCTTGGATACGACAGGAAACTCCGTGAATCGGTCAGCATCCCGACGAAGCGGCTCAAAAGGCCCATATTTGAAAGCACGTTGATCTGCTTTTCCATCCCGTCTTTCTGGTCCAGGAACCACCATGCCGAGCCGTACTGGATTTTGCCGGCCGAGCTGCCATCCTGGAAGTTGCCGACCATTGTAGCTATCAGCTCATTGTCTCTGGGATTGAGATTGTACAAAATTGTTTTGGGCAGCTCGTTGTTTTTATCGAGCGTATCGAGAAACTTGGCCAATGGTCTGGCTGTTTCGAAATCTCCCATTGAGTCGAAACCGGTATCCGGTCCCAGCGTTTTGAGCATTCGGGTATTATTGTTTCTCAGGGCGCCGAGGTGAAGTTGTTGCACCCAGCCGGATTCATAGTCCATCAGCGCAAATTCTACCATCATAGCCGATTTGAATTTCAGGCATTCCAGACAGTCAAGGCTTTTTCCCGATCTTATCTTATCGAAGATCTTTTTGATTTCACTTTCTGTATAATCCTCAGCGTAAGCGGTCTCCAGGCCGTGGTCGGAAAGCCGGCAGCCGTTTTCGTGGAAGTAATAGTGACGCTGCCGTATGGCTTCAATATATGAATGAAAGTCGATAATCTCGATTTCACAGAGGCATTCCAGTTTATCAATCCATGCGTTCAGGGCTGTGAGATTTTCGACGGCCATGCCTTTGTCCGGACGAAAGGCCGTATGAACGGCAACTTCGAATCCATCGTTGCGGATTCTTTTATGGTGCTCTAACGAATCGAGCGGGTCTTCGGTCGTGCAGAGCAGCTTGACGTTGGCCTTTTGGATGAGGTTCCGGCAGCTAAACGCCGGCGCTCTTAACAATTCGCCGCAGTGTTCGTAGATTTTCTTGGCTGTCTCGCCGCTTAAAAGCTTATCACCAATATCGAAATAACGTTTCAATTCCAGGTGTGTCCAGTGATAAAGGGGATTGCGCAGGGTATATGGTACGGTCTGGGCCCATTTTTCAAATTTTTCGTAATCACTTGCATTGCCGGTAATATATTTTTCCGGTATGCCGTTGGCCCTCATTGCTCGCCATTTGTAATGGTCGCCGTAGAGCCATATTTGCGTCAGGTTGCCAAACCGATGGTCAGTGGCTATCTGGTTGGCTGGCAGATGACAGTGATAGTCGTAGATAGGCATCTGTTCGGCGTGCTCATGGTAAAGGGCTTTCGCGGTTTTCGTTTCCAGCAGGAAATCTGCCGTAATAAATTCAGCCATTTAAAAATCCTCTCATTAATTAATAGAACTGGCTGAAATATAGCCGATTATGCACCGCAGGTCAACTAACCTTCAGATATGTATTACTCAACGACTACGGCCGTGCCGTAGGCGAGGATTTCGGATGCGCTTTGCATCACCATGGAGGTAGCGAATTTGACCCCTACTATGGCGTTTGCGCCGAGGTTTTGGGCGTCTTCAGTCATTCGGTCGAGGGCCTGTTCTCGCGACTCGGCCATCATTTTCGTGTAATCCGTTATCTCTCCCCCCACTACGTTTCGAAGCCCGGCCATGATATCTCGGCCTATATGACGGGCGCGAATGGTATTTCCCTTTACCAGCCCCAGGTGTTTTACAATCTTCTTCCCCTCTATCGTTTCCGTTGTTGACATTAACATTGCCTTATCTCCTTACGTTTTTATAGCGGTCTTTGCTCCAGAAAAAGATTCTCTCACGCAACACCGAGACAAATAAAATTGCAAGTCCTGCGACAAGTGCCACCATCGCAATCTTAAAAAACAAGCCCACTGTCGGGTCCTTGATGAGTTCTTCTATGGCCTTGAAACCTCCGTAGATTGTCAGCAGTATCCCGGCCACGGAAAAGATTATCCAGCCGATACTTCGCTCAACGCGGTTATAGATACCGTCCCAGTACTGCTGCCACAACCTGTCTTCCGGCTCGATCAGTGTCATCTGGTCGGTAATTGCTTTAAGCTGTCGAAACTCCTGAAGTTGAGCTGTGCAATCTTTACAAGTTTTCAGGTGCTCTTCGAAGCGACGTATCTGTTCAGCGGAGAGTTCCTCGTCAAGATAACCCATCATCAGGTCTTTATAATCCTCGCAGGCCATCTTAGTCACCTCCTTTCTCTGTGCCTAATAATTCTTTTAGTCTTTGTCGCGCGTAATATAATCTGCTCATAACGGTTCCCCTGCTGCAAAAAAGGATTTGAGCCATCTGCTCATAGGATAGGTTCTGGAAATGACGTAATATAATCACCTCGCGATGTTTTTTATCGAGTTTGCCGATAGCTTTCCACACTCGGTCTTTGGCCTCGTTTCTTTCGGCCACAACATCGGGCATGAACGAATCATTCAATTCAGCCACCGGTCCATATTCTTCAATCTTTTCAAGGGATTTGCTCTGTCGGTTTCTCTTCTTTCTTAGATGGCTGAAACATACGTTTCTTAGGATTTGATAGAACCAGGGGTAAAACTTCCTCCCGGGATTAAGCTGCTTTATATTACGGTATGCCAGGATAAAAGCTTCCTGTGAAAGTTCCAGTGCATCGTCGCGGTTGCCCACGAGACCAAGGGCGGTATAGTACGCGTTTTTCATATACATTTTGACTATGGACTCGAACGCCTCTTTTGACCCCCTTCGGGCGGGTCCCGTTAATACTAATTCTTCTTCACAAACGCTGCTCACTTTATCTGGCTCCAAAACCGGTGGTTGTGATTCAAACGCCGGTTTTACAGTCTGTTCCTTATTAATATACATCACAAAGCGTCAATTTATTCAATATATTTCCTTTTTTGGAGCATATAATGACCGGATAGTCCAATAAAAAGCAGTACTTGTGGCGTGCAACTTGTCTGCACAAGGGGACCCTTATTTAGTGCCCCACCCTTCCAGCCAGAGACTGCAGAATATCTTCAAATCAATCCCATCGACCTTGTCTGAAAAATCTAGGTCAGCTCCCTCACAGTCATTAGTTGCTTCGCAAGTGCTCTCTCGCCAGTGATTAGAAAAGAATGAATAATCTATAAAATCGACTCCGTGTGGACATAAAAAGTCTGCAGGTGGTATTTGCCAGATAAACCTCGGATAATTCATCCCCTCACAGGTAAGGTCCCAAATGTCAACAAAGTCCCAACCGGCATCGGTAAACGTGCTTTTTGTCTGCATTTCGTCAGTAGGCAGACCTAAAACATTGGTAAGGATTCCTCCTTCGTTTAAGCCAATACTTTCAGTCACGCCGTGCGTCTGGTTGTCGG
>JAABXR010000174.1:18971-37544 GCA_011776225.1 Phycisphaerae bacterium | reverse complement strand
CATCGGCTGCAAAACAGGAAAACCAACACTCTGCAACTTCGATTATTCCGGTGCGCTCATCGAGCACAACATGCTGGCCCTGGTCGCCTATCGCGTCGGCAAAAAACTCGAATACGACGCCGAAAACATGAAAGCGACAAACTGCCCTGAGGCCGACCAGTACATACGTAAAACTTACAGAGATGGCTGGGTCCTGAACGGATAATTCGTTAAAATAGTGCTGCGTTAGAACCAAATGGCAGTCCTTTATCAGGCATATCCACCTTGTCTGACAAGGCTGGATTATCTCTGGTTTAAGCTGTATAAATACAAAGCAACATCTAATGCGACAGACAGTAATAACAACCAAAATGGTTTTCATCTGTCTGACTGTCGCCCTCTTTTTCACTCAGGATTCTATTGCACGGCGAAAGCTCGAAATACAACCATCGGCGAAAAAGGTAGGCAAATACGAAAAGCTCGAAATCCTCATCAAAACAGATACTACCTATGAAAATCCATACAATCCCGACGAGGTCGATTTAACAGTAACTTTGAAAGCCCCCAAAGGCAAACAAATCTCACTGCCCGCCTTTTACTTCCAGGATTACGAACGCCGCAAACTCGGCCGCCGGCGAGGCAGGGCAAACTGGTACTACCCCATCGGCCGCGGCTTATGGAAGGCCCGCTTTGCCACTTCCCAGACCGGTTCTTATTCGGCAACCGCTACCCTCAAGGACAACAAAGGCACAATCCATTCAAATACCATAAAGTTCGACTGTACACCATCATCCAATAAGGGCTTCATCCGGGCCGGCCGAAAAGACCCTCGCTTCTTCGAATTCACCGAAGGCGATCCATTCTTCGCCATCGGCCAGAATCTGGCCTTCATCGGAGAAGGCCAATACGTAAACCTTACGAAGGCAGAACAGATTTTCGAACAGCTCTCAAACAACGGCGCCAACTTCCTTAGAATCTGGACCTGCTGCCAGGACTGGGCAATGGCCATCGAAGCCGGAAAAAGTGCCTGGGACCGCTCATGGCACAGAAGAAAAATTATTGTACCCATACCGGGCGGTGAAAACAATCCAACTCCCCGTAAATGTGTAAAACTCGAAGGTGACGATGGTGTGTCTCTTACTGTCTCACCCTCACATCCGGTAGCCCTGCGTCCCGACACAAGCTATGTCCTAACAGGCCGATTTATGGCGGACGGCCCTACCGCCCTGCGAGTAAACCTCACTCACATAAATGGCCAACAAACTTTCGACGCACTTCCGAAAGGCAAGTGGCAAAAATTCAAGATAGAGTTCACAACGGGCCAAAATGTTTTCTGGCTCGGCCGGTTGGCCCTCAGCCTCCTCGGCAACGGCAGCATCTGGCTCGATAACCTGTCACTCAAAGAAGCCACTGGCGGACCGGAACTACTCTGGGAAGCCGACGTAAATCGCCCCATAAGGGGCGTCTACAACCAGCTCGATTGCTTTATGCTCGATAAAATCATCGAATCAGCAGAGCTAAACGGCATCTACCTAATGCTGTGCCTTATCACCAGAGACCTCTACATAAACTCACTCTCAAAAGACAAAAGCCCGGAATATCAACAGGCTGTAAATGACGCAAAAAAGTTTATGCGTTACGCAGTCGCAAGATGGGGCTATTCAACCAGCGTAGCCGTTTGGGAGTATTTCAACGAGATGGACCCCGGCAAACCAACAGACCGCTTCTACACCGAGGTCGGCGACTATCTCCGGCAAATCGACCCCTACAATCACCTCCGCACGACCAGCACATGGCACCCTTCGGCCAGAGACTGCCGCCATCCCGACATCGACATAGGCCAGTTGCACCACTATATGCGGCCGGGGACAAAAGAGAACTACAAAGACGAAGTGGCCGTCATCATCGACAAAACCGCTTTTCTAAGAGAGCATTCTCCTGCAAAGCCGGCCCTTATTGGAGAATTCGGCCTGGCAACTCCGAAATGGGGACTAAGCGACCACATGAAACAGGACACCGAAGCGGTCCATTTCCACAATTCGTTATGGGCCTCCGCCTTTGCCGGTTCTTCGGGCACAGCAATGTTCTGGTGGTGGGACCAACTCGACAGACAAAACGCTTACGGCCACTATAAACCTCTGGCCGATTTTCTTGAAGATGTGTCTTTTGCCAATCTCCGCAAGCTCAAAGCCGAAGCCTCCGACAAACAGCTTCACGTCCTCGGCTATCAGGGAAGCGACCGCGCGTACCTATGGCTCTTCAACCAAAAGGCCGCCTGGTCCAACATAATAATTGAAAAGAACCAGCCGGCTGAAATAAAAGACCTTACAGTTACGATAAAAGACTTCAAGCCCGGCAACTACAACATCGAATGGTGGAATACACGCGACGGTTCAATAATCCAAAAGCAGCAGATCTCACCAAAAGAAGGCAAAATAACAGTTTCCGTCCCCCCTTTCAGCAACGATATCGCCTGTAAAATCAGACCTTACTAATCCCTGTTTTTATAAACCGAACCATAATAATCCGATAGGCAAGCACCAGAACAAATACGAAAAAAAACAATCCCATTATGCGTAAAGTTAGGTGGTTGGTCAGAGAACCATATTTACGAGATTCTGAGAACGCCTCTAACGAGGCCAAAAGTTCTTTGATATCCGTTGCCGCCTGTGACGTCTTTTCAGCCGCATCATGGTATTCCTTAAGACTAAAAGACGATTTTGAACTATCCGCTTCCCTGCTTCGGTTAAATCCCTTAACCACCTCACCCGTCGCCTTGGCTGCATCCTCCCAGGCATTCGCTGTTTCCGATGTATCTTTGGCCAATGCGTTCAGTTTCTCAACGGTCTTGTTCACGGCAAGGGTGGTCTTCTCTGCCTGTGCCAGTGTTTTTTGCAGGTCTGCCTGCTTGCGGTCGACTTCATCAACAAATTCAGAAAGCTCCTTGCCAAGCTTTTCCGGTAATTCCTCAACAGATACGGCCATTTTGGCGCTGCTTTCGGAAAATTTCGTAAAACTGTCGAGAAACATCTTGACCATGTCCGCCTCTTCCAGATCATACATCAGCAGTTCCATCTGCCAGCGCGAGGACTCCGGCAATTCGCGAACCACATCCGAAAAACGCTCGGCCGTGTCTCTGAACTGATATATCGCCGACGCCGTCCGGTCGACGCCCTCCATCGCTCTAAAGGGAGTCATAGGCAAATTGAGCACGCTCACAAAGGGATTCGGCTGGTCTTTCTTGACCTCTGTTGCATAAACAATCACGTTGTAGAAAGTCCCGCTTATCGGATTGACGTTGGCGAATTCGGCTATATTTTTCGCCGTCGCCTCAAAAACATCGTCTTTCATAAAGATATGTCCGACGCGTTCGATTTCCGCCTCCATACGTTTCGCCGCCTTGATCACAATCTCCTGGCCTTCAGCGAACAATGTACTCCCCTCACCTTCTTCAACATAAATCCTAAAGCGCTTACACAACGCCCACGTCTCGATAAATGCAATCAAAGGATCGTCCTGGTCCAGCATCGCATTCAAACCCTGCACCATACGAGCCCTCATCTGGAGGGTGGTCCTTTCCATTTTCTTGGTTTGCAGGCGCTCATTCAGCTCAACGGCCGTCTGCCTCAATGTCGCCTTGTAATATTCCGCAAAGTTGTCAACCTGTTCGCGGATATCTTCCTTCGAAATCTGACCGTTCGTCGGGGCTATCCCACTGCCGAGTGTACGCACATCTCCCGTTCTGCATCCACCCAAAAATACCGACAATAGAGCTGTCAGAACAAAGGTCGATATTATATACTGCCCTTTTTTTGATTTATTACTGTCCATAACATATTTCCTTCCACTACAACTTCAGTTTTCCAATAGAGTCAGATAGCACTATTTCACCGCCCTTTCCAGACTACTTTACTATTATACTCTTTAAACCGAACCTTGTTCTTTTTCACAAAATCCACAGGATTACAGCTTTCCTTCGCTTGCCAAAGCCCCTTCTTACCCAAATCCTGCTCACGGTTAACCGTCTCAAACTTCTGAGGCAAAATAGAAGCAAACGCCCGATTAATATACTGAAATTACCCTTAAATTTCTCCCCCAAAACCGCCTTCTCGAAATGTATTACTAAGCTTTTTCCAAGCGTGACCTCTTCCCAGGACAATAAGCAACAGGCTCAACCTCCACAGGTTCACCAAAAATTATTGCCCCCCTTCAATCACGACATCGCATCCAAAATCAGCCGCTAATGTCACCGGTAATTTGGTTATATTTGGCAGTCGACCCATCATCAACGAATCCAACTCTAATTACCAACACAGGTTAGCTTGCTCGCCGTGCGAATATAAAGTCGTCCGTTGGCAATTGCTATTGAAGCCTGCACAGGCTTGTCATCCATATCGATTCGTGAAAGGATTTTGAATTCTTCACCACCGGCAGAAAGAACAACTGCCTCGCTGGCTTCGCTAATACAGTAGAGTTTATCGTCCCCGGCCGTAACAGAGGCATACCACGGACCACCACTGCCACCAAGTTTGCCCTGCCATTTCTGCCGGCCCGTTTTTGCATCCAGACAGGTCAGGACCCTGCCCCGTTTGCCGTCAAGGACGTAGAGATTGCCCTTATAGTAAAGGGGAGTACAGGCATCCGGTGTCGGGCCGTCAAATGCCCAGGCAATCCGGTCATCGCTGAGGCTTCCCCCTCCCCCACCCTTGAGCGCGAACAGCCCGTTTCCACCTCTCGGACGAACACCAAAGATAAGATTTTCACCAATAACCGGTGAGCTGACGTTGCGCCATCTTCCGCTTTTCTCCTTGGCGTATCCATACCGCCAAAGCTCCTTGCCGGTTGCCGGATCATTGGCCGTAACGTAGTCACCGCCTATGATGATAATCTCGTCACGTCCGCCACTTTGATTTAGTATCGGTGAGCTGTAGGAATCCAGCGACTCATCCAGGGCATCGGTCTTGCGGGGCTGCTTCCAGATATTCTTGCCCGTTTTCGGGTCGACTGCCAGTATGAACGAATCCAGAGTACTGCTCTCGGGAGAGCGATAGGACCTGTTTCGACGATGGATAAGGATATAAAGCTTGTCTTTGTAGAGCAGCGGGCTTGAGCTGTAGCCATACTTTATCGAGATGTTGCCGTATTCGGTCTCGATATTGCGCGACCAAATAACATTCCCATCGTAGTCCAGCCCGGCCAACTCACCGGAACCGTACATGAAATAAACATACTTGCCGTCAGTTACGGGCGAAGGCGTCGCCATGTTGTTCCGAGGCACCTTACGGCTCGAAGCTCCAAGCTTCTTTCGCCAAAGTTCCTTGCCGCTCCCGGCATCGAAGCACAGCGCCAAAAGCTCATCGCTTCCCTTTATCGGCGAGCTGACAAAAACTCTTCCCTTGCAAATCACCGGCGTCGCACTGCTCGGCCCCGGCAGTGGACTCACCCAGAGAACATTTTCTTCCCGGCCCCACGAACTCGGCAGGTTCTTTTCATCCGAAGAACCGTTGAGAAACGGCCCTCGCCAATGAGGCCAATCACCGGCAATAGACAAACCGCCGGGCAGTAATACCGTAATCAATAATAGAAACAATGCTTTCCTTGTCGTCATAACGTCACCTTTCACCGGGAACCAAAATTACCTATCCGCAACCTCCAGAGAGCTTGCAAATTNNCTTCCCTCTCTCACTAAAAAGATATGAAACAGCCGTTTTCAATTCATGATATTATATACTTTTCCGCTTTCTTTGCAACCCGCAAACTGTTCACAGCAAGCTAAGTGGATGCCTGCGGTTCTTCAAAGGCAATCCAACACGCCCGTTCAGCCTTTGTGATTCATATACCGCCAAAATCATCTCCAATGCCGCTCGTCCGTCATACGCGCTGCCCTTTGGCTGCGTGTCCGTCTCGATTGCTTTAATCAAATCAAGCGCAATCAGCCGATTGCCAAAACGATGGCCCCGGTCACTAATGGTTTCCGGTTTATCGACTCCATCACTGGATATCTGTTTCCATCGAGCCTTACTGCGCCCGGGTTGCCATGAGGGATCTTCCACGAACCAGATTTCGCCCAGAGCGCCGGTCGTCATCGTAAGTATCCCCTTGCTTCCGTAAATGTGTAGTCCAAAGCGTTTCGACACGCCGTCTCTGGCACGCTGTGTCGAGAAATAGCCGGTCGTCGTTCCCTTGAAATGATAAATCGCATGTATCTCATCACCGGCAAGCAAGCCAATGCCCTCGGCCCCGTCACGCACCTCGTTTCGAGTGACAGGCTTTCCATCTTCTTTAACGCGAGCGAAACACCACTGTGGGTCACCACAGAAAAATCGCATCAGGTCCATGACGTGGGTACCAAGTACCATAAGGTCCTCACCGCCGCCTCGACGGTCCTCTTTACCGCGTCCCCTCAGCTCAAGTATATCTCCAAGTTTGCCGTCCGCTATGATTTTCTTAACATGCTTAAGCGCCGGGCTGTAGCGGGTTTGATGGGCGATTGCAAGTTTCAAATTCCGTTTTTCAAGGGCCGCTATCATTTCATCGGCCTGTTCCAGGCTCTGACACATGGGCTTTTCAAGAAAAACGTGACAGCCGAATTCCGCACATGCCACTACCATATCACGGTGACAGTCCAGCCACCGAGGTGCTACACTTACGATTTGCGGCCGCTCCTTCTCTAACATCTCATGATAATCGGCATACGACCTGGACACTTTGAGCCGCTTAGCTGCCGCAGCCCGGCCTTTCTCATCTTCATCTGCTACAGCCACCACTTGTGCCTGATCTATGTCGTTCCAGACCACGTCCAGCCCGTGACCATATTTCCCTTTCCCTGTCCTGCCGATTACCGCGACCCGATACTTTGCCCCCTTGGCATTAACACGTCTCGGCCGGGCCCCGGCCAGGGCCGCAAATCCAACCGCAGTATTCCTGATAAACTCTCGTCGTTTCATGGATTAACTCCTACCTTGCATCCTACCCGTATTTTCTTTACTTCTTAATCCTCGGGATGTTTTCGATCCCTATGGGAGTCCTGTTTCGCGGCGCGCTTCGCCCGCTTGATTTCAACCGCTCCAGAAGCGCCTTTAGCTCCCGCCGCTTGGCTTGCTCGGTGAAATAGAGGTTGGTGGTTTCGCCGGGATCCTTTTCCAGATCGTACAGTTGGCCCGGAGCACCCGGAGCAGTCTCGGCAAGTGCATACAGCTTCAGTGGGGCCCTCTTGTAGTTGTTTCCTCCCGAGCCGGGGTGATCGAGGTACTTCCACTTTCCCTGGCGAATCTGAAACTCTCCGCGGAAGCTCTGGGTCAGAAGATGAGGCCGGATCGACTTTGTCCTGTCCTGGATTCCGAGCATGGCCGGCAGCATGTCGAAACTGTCCGTGGCCACGTCGTCGCCAAGCTTGTATCCGACGACTGACGCGAGCGTGGCGAAGATATCCGTGGTGTTGGTCATCTGATCCGAGACCTGCCCCTTGGGGATCCGGCTCGGCCAGCGCGCGATAAACGGCACCCGGTGGCCACCTTCCCAGGCATCCCGCTTCATGCCCCGCCACCTGCCTGCGGGATCGTGGTCGTGGTCCTGACGCATCCAGTGGACGTGCATGGTTTCTGCGCCGTTGTCGGCGTTGAAAAGAATGAGCGTATCCTCGTCGATACCGAGTTCGTCTACCAGATCGAGAACCCGGCCCACCAGGACGTCGAGTTCCCAGACGAAATCGCCCCTGGGACCTGCCTTTGTGGCACCGTTAAATTCCGGTGCCGGCAGCACGGGGGCGTGGGAGATCTGGGTCGAAAGAACGGCGAAGAAGGGTTTCTCGGGGCTGTTTTTGCGGTGCTCGGTTATGAACCGGCGGGTCTTTTCGTAGAAGAGAAGATCCGCCTTGACGAATTCGTATCCCGGCGACATCCATCCCTCATCATTGTCCCATCGCCACTTGCCGCCTGGATTGGGAAGGTTGGATCTCTTATGACGCTGGCTGGCGGGAACGGACACCATACCGTTTTCGATGTAGATGTAAAGGGGATCGGTCGTCGGGCAGTTGGGTGTGACGAACGATTCGTCAAATCCCCGCGCGTTGGGGCCGTCGACGAGGGGAGTGCTCTTTTCGTAATCAATGAGAAGAGAATTTTTAAAGCCTCCTCCGAGTCTTTTGCCGTTCTTGTCCAGCCAGGTCAGACCCACATGCCATTTCCCAAAGACGCCCGTGCGGTATCCCTTTTTCCTGAGCATGTCGCCCAGGGTAAGCGTGCCGGGTTTCAGATAGCTCGGTCCTCCGGGGCCTTCGAAGGCCCCGCCGCCGGCCCCGGTCGAGCGGTATATCTGCTGTCCGGAAAAGAGCCCGTACCGCGAAGGCGAGCAGATAGTCGAAGGGCTGTGGGCATCGGTAAAACGGATGCCCTCGGCGGCCATCCGGTCGAGTCGCGGCGTCTTGTATGCGCATTCGGAATTGTAGCAGGACAAGTCTCCATATCCAAGGTCGTCGGCGTAAATGATGATGATGTTGGGCAAAGAGATTTCCTTTGCAGACGCTCTTACACGCGGCCCCAGTACCGCACATGCACAACCGACCCCGACTGCCTTCAAAAATTCCCGACGAGTAATCCCGTAAGTACTCATATCGTCACCCTCGTATCAAACACTGCTCCATTTCGGTTCTCCCTTAACAAATGGTCGAAACTGGATTGAGTGGTCTCAATAGGCTATATACTATCAAAATTCAATTCACTTGTCACGGATTACTTGGGAAATCCAGGTATACAACCATCAAAACCGAACAGTAAAAGCGTGACCGGATTGCCAGGTTTCCGGCGAAACTTATCGGCCTGAAAGGATTCTACCTTCTATTGCCTTGCCCCATCCGAAGATTGTTTGTATTCTGTTGAGCAATACTTATATAGCCATAATGATTGCAAATTTTAGATTATACGGAAGGTAAAAATATGGACCCAATCGTCAGGGATAAAGGTGACCGCCGATGGCGTGAAATTCTCTTTGAGGTCATCTTTGAAGCGGAGACGCCGGCTGGGAAATGGTTTGACATCGTCTTGATAATTTGCATTTCACTAAGCGTCTTAACGGTCATGCTCGATAGTGTTAGCTCTATCAGAGACAGATGCGGCCAATTCCTTTATGCCGCCGAATGGTTCTTCACAATTCTTTTCACGATAGAGTACATCCTGCGATTACTCTGTGTTGGAAGGCCGACTCGATACGCGGTAAGTTTCTTCGGCATCGTTGACCTGTTGGCGATACTTCCCACTTATACCGGTATAATTTTCCCCGGTAGCCGCTCTCTGTCGGTAGTCAGAATTCTGAGGGTACTGCGGGTTTTTCGGGTTCTCAAGCTCGGTCACCACACGAAGGAAGCCGCTTTGTTAAAGAAGGCATTGTACGCAAGCCGAAGAAAGATTCTTGTATTTCTTTTTGTAGTTTTGACTTTGGTAGTAATCTTAGGCTCAGTGATGTATGTTATCGAGGGAAAGGAAAATGGTTTTACAAGTATACCCCGCAGCGTCTACTGGGCTGTTGTAACCCTTACCACGGTCGGCTATGGTGACATATCGCCAACCACAGGCCCGGGACAATTCATGGCAGTGATTGTGATGATCCTGGGATATTCGATAATAGCCGTTCCAACGGGCATTGTAACCGTAGAATTCTCTCAGGCCTACACGGCCAAAACCACTTCTCAGGCATGCCCGGACTGCAGCGCCGAAGGTCACGATAGGGACGCCAAATTCTGTAAATTCTGCGGGGCAAAGCTATAGATTTAAAATACCTGCTGCACTGACACTCGCCGAATAGCAATCCTACTATTCCCCAATGCGCCCTTAAGAATACCAAAAAGATTTCTCCTATAATCTTTGCTTTGTGCTCGGAACCGCCTCGCTGAAATTTCCCGACTTACCCGCCGCCCAGCGAGGGGAATATGGAAACAACATCGTGTGCGGTTAATTTATCCTTCCAGGAAGCATACTGACCGTTCAATAACAGTAATCCTGCCTCTTCTCGTGAAATCTTCAGACGTTTTAACAAATCACCCAGCGAACTTCCTTCAGAGAATTCCATTTCTCGTTCCTTGAAGCGCCCTTTTCTAAATGTCGCAAAAAGCTTTACTTCCACCACCATATGCTTTACCTTCCCGACCTATTAAGGACAGCCAAGCTCCTTCTCAGGCAATGTCAAGCATCGATAGTCTTGTTCCGCTCGGTATACCCTGTTCGTCCCAACCTCGCTCTTTGTAGTATTGCGGCAAAAGCTCCGACAGACGGTGAACCTGTCCTTTAGATGGTCCATCCGGGATCGGTTCTTCCAAAAGACGCTTAGGCAGACTATCGGACTCAGGAGTGACACCTGCCTTCAGGTTAAACATCCGCTCAAGGTTCCATATCCGCTCACCTGCCTCCAGCAGCCTTCCCGGCTCCCATTCTTCCCCAACAATCGAATTAAACATGTCCGTATAATCGTCAACATTCAGAGCAAAAGATGTGAAAAGGCAAAAGCCCAAAGAATCGATTACTGCCGTCAAATCCTGGAACATCTTGACCCATAACGCTTTTCCTTCGAGCGAAAAACGGTCTAATTGCTCTGGAATTCCAAGAATCTCGGGAGAAATCATATAACCCCTGACATGGCAGCCGCCGCGATTGGATGTCGCGTACTGCAGGCCGTGCCCCTGAACACCTCTCGGGTCGTAAGCGGGCAGCTCCAGCTTCTTTACAGACATCGATAGTTCCGCCACCCCGTATTCCTGGGCCAGTCGGTAGGATCCGAGTGCCAGTTTTGCGCCAAATCCTTCTGACGCACCCATCTTGCGTGACCACTCCACAATCGCCTCAGATGACCCAAATTCCAGTGGTGGACCATCAATCTCATCCGGCTTGATGATTCCTTTCTCATACATCTCCATCGCGCAGGCAATCGTCGCTCCGGCCGATATCGTATCCAGGCCGTATTCATTGCACCATTTGTTCGCCTTTATTACCGCCGCCAGATCGTCAACTCCGCAGTTGGCGCTATAAGCCCAGAGGGTCTCGTACTCCGGCCCTTCTCCCTCCACATCGCCGACCTTGGAATACCGACCACACGCAATTGGACAACCATAACAAGCCATATTCTTGACCAAATACTTCTCAGCCAGCGCTTCACCAGAGACTTTGTCGGCCGTTTCAAAATAAGACTTCTGGAAGTTATTGGTGGGATAAATACCGATTTCATTGATAACATTTACCAGCACGGAAGTGCCGTAAGTAGGCAGCCCCTTGGCGGTTACATCGTTCTCCTTAATCTTCTTCCGCACTTCTTCCAGAACTTTTTTGGTCTGTTCCGGTTCCGCCGGTACCATCCTGCCTGTACCCCGCACTACAATTGCCTTGAGGTTCTTGCTGCCCATCACCGCCCCCACGCCCGACCGGCCCGCGGCACGGTAAGTATCGTTCATCACGGCCGCAAGCATTGACAGCTTCTCCCCCGCCGGACCGATGCAAAGAACCCTGCATTTAGGATCCCCTGATTCTTCCACCAATCCATCAGTTACCTCGGAAACAAGCTTGCCCCAATATTTCTCCGCATCTTTGATTTCCGCCGCGCCGTCCTTGATAGATATATAGCAGGGCTTCTCGGATTTGCCCTCTACGATAATCAAATCAAAACCCGCGCGCTTCAACTCCGCACCCCAAAAGCCGCCGGAATTGGAGCTGGCTACAGTACCGCTCAAAGGCGATTTCGTCACCACCATGTGTCGCCCTGTAGCAGGCGCACGCGAGCCGGTAAGCGGCCCGGTCGCGAAAATAATCTTGTTGGCCGAATCCAAAGGATCTATGCCGGGTTTAATTTCCCCTGATAGAATATACGTCGCCAGGCCGCGCCCACCTATAAACTTCTTGGCCATAGCAAGATCCAGTTTTTCCTCTTTAATCTCCCCTGTACTGAGATTTACCCTTAAGAATTTTCCACAATATCCGGCCATGATAGAGTCTCCTTAATCACATCCTTTTATGCCATAAAATATCCCTCTGCACGAGTTGATTGTCAAGTCTTTTCTAAAAGGAAAAACTTTTTATCTCCAACCTCATCCGCAATGGATGCTTCTGACAGGTAGGAGATCTCTCCCCCGGCGGCGGAGTATAATCCTCAAAAACACTCACGCTGATCAAGGTTATTGCCAACTGCTTCTTTTCACTTGACATTTACAATCCCGTCTGCGAAAATCGGCCTTCTGTTGTGGCGGACCGCAGTTCCGGCACCAAATTCGATAAATCATAGAATGGAGGTAGAAAAACCATGAAACGTAAATTGGCCGCTTTGGGATGCTTGAGTTTCATAATATGCCTGTTGAACGCACAAACCTACGGCGTCGACACCTCAAAAAAGGTGAAAGTCTTCATATTGGCCGGCCAGTCCAATATGGAAGGCAAAGCGAAATTATCTCTTTTGGAGTATCAGATTGAACAGCCCGAGACAAAGGATTTCTTCAAACACCTAAAGAAAGACGGCAAATGGGTGGTCCGCGATGACGTGTGGATTAACTACCTCGACAGGAGAGGCAATCTCACCGTCGGCTACGGCTCTCGCAACTGCATCGGCCCGGAGCTGGAATTCGGCAACACCGTCGGAGACCATTTCAAAGAACAGGTGCTAATCATAAAGACGGCCTGGGGCGGCAAGAGTATAGGCCGCGATTTTCGACCTCCAAGTTCCGGCCTGCCGAGCGAGGAAAAGCTCAATCAGATTCTCAAGCAAACAAATGAACGCAACATTAAACGCAAAAGGCCCGAGGTCACCCTTGATGATATCAAGGAAACATATGGCAGATTCTACCGCGAAATGATGAGAGAAATCAACACCACCCTCAAGGAATTGAAAACCCGCTTCCCCGAATACAAGGGACAGGGCTACGAGATTGCCGGCTTCGTCTGGTTCCAGGGCTGGAACGACATGTTCGATAAGGACTTCCTGGCCGACTACGGCAAACACATGGCCAACTTCATCCGCGACGTGCGCAAGGACTTGAAAGCCCCCAATATGCCCTTTGTCATCGGCCAGATGGGTCAGGGCGGTGTCGATGACACCGGCGGCAACAAGCAGATTATCAAGGATCATCAGGCCTCAATGGAGAAAATCCCTGAATTCAAGGGCAATGTAAAAGTTGTAAGAACAGACGTCTTCTGGGATAAAAAGGCTGCCGAGCTTGTCAAGAACTGGCGGGACCACATCGAAGAATGGAACAAGGTAGGCTCCGATTATGGTTATCACTATCTCGGAAGCGCGATTACCTTTTCGAAGATTGGAAGGGCTTTCGGTAAGGCAACGCTGGAATTGATGAAAGCCGGCAAATAAGGCACTCTCGACCCGGCCGAAAGGCTACAGGAACCATAAGATGAGAAGTCGTCTTATTATCTCATGCTGTAGTTATCCTTAAAGAGCGTTCCACTATGCTCGAATATATCACAGATAGAGCGATATACGAAAAAGTCGTATGTGAACATATCCCCAAAGCCGCCAGGTTTCTTTGGCTGGCAACTGCTGACCTAAAGGACCTGCACGTAGACAAGCACGGAAAGATGGTGCCGTTTTTGGAAGTCCTCTCTGATCTAATCAAAAACAATGTTGAGATAAGACTGCTCCACGCAAAAGAGCCCGGCAAGGCTTTCAGAAGGGATTTTGACAGATATCCGAATCTGATAAATGGCATCGAAAGAATCTTATGCCCGAGAATTCACTTAAAATCCGTCATAATTGATGGCAATTTCGCCTACACAGGAAGTGCAAATCTCACCGGCGCTGGCATGGGCGCAAAGAGTACCGGTAAAAGAAATTTTGAGGCCGGCATCATTACCGATGACACAGATATTGTCGCTAAGATTATGGACCAGTTCGACAGAATCTGGCGGGGCCAGCATTGTAAGGAATGTAAAAGAAAACAATTCTGCGCCGACTATAAAGATTTACTATTGAAATAAGTGATACTTGCCCGCGTAATGGATATATTCGGTTCATTGAATATGGGATTGTATGCTTCAGGGATACTGTCGGTGATTATAATCTTGATAGTAAAAACTTTTTAAGAAAAAAAATTATATTGTTTAAGACTGAGAATCTGACATGAGACAACTCGCTTTTATCCTCTTCGCTCTGCAAATTTGCCTCTCTGTTCAAACCCAGGCCCGAACAACAGTGTACAGGCCCGTCTGGAAGCCCGATGCGTCCTCGGAATTCGAAGTCGGCACCCAGCTTCGTCCCTGGACTATCTATGACGAAGGCATGAACAACATTCTGGATAACGTCCAGTCAATGGCCGGGGTCAATAACATCTACCTGATTGTGGTCATGCACCAGGAACACCGTCCTTTTCAAGCCCCCGAGTTTCCACATAATCCAGCAAGAGACAGTTTCGAGGCCGAAGATTCACGTCTTTCTTTCTTTCCCGATATGAAACGCTATGGAAAGATCAAGCCCCTCTTGTCGGATTACGACTGGATAAGGAAAACGGACTGGCTTCGGTTGGTTGTGGATGCATGTCGTGCGAGGGGATTAGGTGTCGGAGCGGAGGTCTCACATTTTCCAATTCCCAAACAGCTTATTAGAGCAAACCCGGATTGGCAGCAGAGAAAAATAAACGGCCGGCCATGGAGCAAAGTCAGATTCTGTCCTAATCATCCGGATACCCGTCAATATGTAATAGCTCTCTTCTCAGACATAGCAGCCAACTATGACGTTGACTATATCCAGACATGTCAATATTTGTTCAATGATAAGGACATTGACGAAGGCGGAACCTGTTTTTGCAGACACTGTATAGCAGAGGCAAAGAGGACAGGATTTGATTTGGAAGCCGCAATACCCGTTTTGAAGAAAAACAAAAACGCCCGGCCGCAAAGAGACAAATGGCTGGAATTCAGGCGAAACTCAACCACAGGATTATACCGCCGGATATCAGAAGAAATAAAGAAGGTAAATCCCAAATGCCACCTCCGCCTCAATGATGTCTTTGCATGGAGCGGCAAAGATGCCATAAGTTTCGGGCTTGATATCAGGGCCATAGCTCCGTACCTCGGCTCGGTCGTCAACCAGGATCATCAGGAACAGAAAGGCAGGCCCGACGAAACCTTTGCCTTACGTAAACACTGGCTTCAAACCAACCGCAATCTCATCGGCCCGGATATCCCCCTGTTATCCGGCATCGCCACTCGTATGAATGCCTCCCCGGAACTTATAAGGGCAGGCATCAAAGTCGCTTTAGAGCATCCGGCCAAAGTCAATGGCTTAGCCTTGAAACACTATGACGGTGCGTCCTTTTCTCTTCTGCGGGCCTTTAAGCAGGGAATGATTGAGGCCGGCGTCCAGGGCCTTCCTCCGACCATCGGCAAAGAAGTTGAGCAAATGCAACTCGATGGTTATATGCCGTTCAAGGCCGAGCTTGTAGAGGAATGGGGTGTCCAGACAAATGGAACAGGCAGGGCCGGCTATACCTTTAACCATCCCTCCGGTAGATATGATATCAGAATAACCTATTTCGATGAAAAACAAGGCAAGAGCAGGATAACACTCCTCATTGCAGGGCAGGAAAAGGCGGTCTTCAAACTTAACGAGGATACAGACTGCTGGCGACATCGCGTATTTGAAAACATCCGGATCAATAAAGGCGACGATATAATGCTTGTGGGCAAGGCCGATCAAAAGGAAAAGGCCAGGCTTGATTACATCGAGTTCATCCCCCACAGGTCTTACAACTAATAGTCTTGAGATTATATCTTATCCTGGAAAAGAGGTTGAAGAAACAGACAAGCCAGTGCCTCTGCGATAAAAATTAGAAAGCTATCGCGAAGCAATTACGCAATTTTACTTTTTGCATTTTGATATTTGATTTTTCTATGCTATTTGCGTGCTTATAAAGCACTTGTTTGTACATTGTTTTGCTAGCCATTACTTAATTGGAGAACTTGTAAGTTTCTATTTAAACTTTCACTCTATGGTAGTATCTCTTGGTCGGCTTGACCAGAATAAGCCACCAACACATTATCATGAGAGTAACGTTCGATTATTTATGATATAGTTATATATTTCTTCTTCTCGGTCTCGCAACCAAATAGAAAAACAATTAGCATTTGTAATCAACATTTCTGAATTACAACTAATTTCTTTAACCCACGCTTGCATTGTTTTTGATCTTCTGTAACTCGGAGGGTGACGGTAATTCAGTTCATTGCCAGTAATATCAGTTTTTCTTAAACTGTGCGCCGCTTTGTGCAGCATACCATGCAATGAAAAAAATATTAATGGTCCGCTTAAACGCATTATCATCTCATGGGCATTTTTAAGTGTTCCATCCAAAGGCCAACAAGGTATTAAACACAAGTCCAGCCCGTATTGATCGGCAATTGTCTCATAATCCCAGTATCTCGAATTCTCAAATGCTAAGGATAATTCACGGTTTTCGTATATTTTTTTGATAGCCTCTTTCTTATCACCCTCCCCCAAATGCTTTAAGAACATCTCTTGCATTGGAGTAAACTCATACGTCACTTTCCCATTTGAAATATGTCCTGCCAAGATATGCCCGCACTCATGAGCGATTGCAAATCTTAATACACTCATAGTCGCTTCCAAAGTCTTGCTTCCAATAACAGATGCCTCTGATTCATATGGAGCACTGCCACAACATTCACCTCTTATAAATTTACCTGCCAGCTTAGCATAAGCTCTAATTGTCTCTTCATGTGAAAGAATCGGTTCAATTGTTATTGTCTTGTCCACACATTCATTAAATGACGTATGGTGGATTAAAAGATTACTCATGTAAAAGACTTTGATAAAACTATATACAAACTGACATAATTCCGTATAGATTAGAATCAATGCTCCATGATCAGACTTTTCACAATGTGCATCGAAAGATGGTAATGGGTATTCGCCACAATACCACGGAAAGTGAAATTCATAATTTAATGAGCCAGCATTGGTTTTCGCTACTAATTCAGCATTAGTTCTTATTTCATCAGATAACATATTCAGCATTTCCTGATGAGGCGACCCCTTTTTGTTTTTTATTCTATCTTCAATAATTTCTTCATCAGTTTTATTTTCTATTTCTGGATCAAAAATGCCTTGCCTTTTTGCTGATGCCCTTTCCTGTGCAATAAGCTGTTTTAATACTTTGATAGCGTACTCTGAAGCATGTATTTTGTCCCATTCAATCTTATTGGGGAAAAAGTTGATCTCGGCACACTTATTATAATAATCTTGCTCGATCGATTCTATCCCTGACATAAGTAATCTCCCGTTTTCAATTCGTTACTCAACGATTAGACTCCCCGTCTGCAAAAAGATTGTGCAGCTTTTGCCTTCTAGTGGAGCTATTTGTTATGAACTATTGCTCAATGAATACTTCAACAGACTTTGCCAATTACCAAAAATATAGCCATCATATTCAGAATAGAAACTGCGCTCTTGTGCTTGATAGCCTTCCCTTGTGAGTGCCGCATTAAATTCTCGTGAATTTAATTTATTATCGAATGATTCTGTAACAAGGTGCAACATCCAAGTCACCTGATCATCAGGCATAATTCTGACAAGTCCAATCCCTTGGTTTCTGGCATAGGTAAGCGCCCCACTTTGAAAGGAATTTCTTGTAGCTATGACTCCCTTTACATTCTTACCTGCGATTTGATCGAGCTTGGCCTTAAACTCTTCCACATCATCAACTGGAATACTGTGACTATAATTCTTACATTCACAAATCCATAACAATGAGTAATTTTCGGCTTGTCGTGGCCATACTTCAATTGAAATGTCGACGATAATTTCTCTTTCCCTTTCTTTTGAGTAATAACCTTTTTTCTTAAATATTCGCCCAGATGATGAATCGATCCCCAATCTTCCACTCTCCAATTCTTCTTTTAGCAGATTAAAAGTTTGATTCTCTAGTTCATCTCCTTTATCCACCGTGTTCATTTTCACTCCTAACTTCTGTCTATATAGTTTCCGTATAAGAATCCAACAACTCAGTTTCGTTGACAATAATCGATGATCCTTAATCAATAATCATTGAAATGTGTCTCCTTTATTTCTGCATTCTCAAAGTTACCGTGTTACATCATACCCATCAACGTAGAACCGACATTTAAATTTAGAGTAAAATAAGGCGTTACACTCTATAGCCGTTCTTAGAGCGGAAAATGTTGATTAAAAAATCGCTCATTTTTATTCAAAAAGCACTTTTTCGGTCATTTTTTACCATCTTTTGCACATTTTATGCCTATTTTTGTCCCTTCTCGTGCCTCAAAAAACTCCTTTTTCTCCGCGCATCTACGCATTTCTACCTTCGGTTCGCATTGTCTTTACTCACTCCGGCACTTTCGTGCCTCCGTGATACTGTACGATGCTCATCGCGGCCTCCGGTAGAAATGCTACGTTTTAGCCAGCTTAAAAGGGCCATTTTTCGTTAAATCCTTTATGTTCTTATGCCTTATAAACTTACTCCTTATTCCTTACTCCTTACTTCTGATTTTTCATAATTTTATGAAAAATTGTTTGTTTTTCATTGAACATTCCGGCCAGGTTTGCTATAATTACAATAGCCACAGAAGTGGCAGATTGGCG
>JAABXR010000174.1:18657-18926 GCA_011776225.1 Phycisphaerae bacterium | reverse complement strand
CAGTGTTTTGAACATTTGTATTTTGATAATTTGAATTTGTTTAGAATTTAGGATTTAGAGTTTAGGATTTCGTCTATAGATAATCCCTTACCCAGTATGAAGATACAGACAAAAACATATAATCATTTATCATTAATCAATTGGCTTGTGGTGCTCTACATCTGTAGAGATATATCTACACATGTCATGAGCGCACTACAAATTAACCTTTTTATGCAAAACAAAGCCAAATTCCAAAAAGTCAAGTTGAACGTAAATAAAGTATTAAC
>JAABXR010000174.1:0-18641 GCA_011776225.1 Phycisphaerae bacterium | reverse complement strand
GTCAATTAGGAAAAAACAAAGCCAAACAAACCCAAACAAAGCCAAAACGAACCCAATTTTAGTCAATATAATGCCGATACGAACCCAATTCAAATCCAAACAAACCCAATTTCAGAGCAAAATTATGCTGAACTTGACGATTAACAACCGCCGTGATACCTTTGGTTACTACACCGGCAAAATAGAACACGACAAACCGGTTTTATTAATGATAACAGGGACCTCACTGCGACAGGAGTTGACATGAAACGATTGACGGTACTTCTCGTTGTCTTCGGAATGTTTTGCACGTTACCCGGCACTCTACATGCCGGCCGAAAAACAAAGGAAACGCCGGTTAATAAGCCGGTTTCCGATGACGACCTGTTAAAAGCCCGCCCTGAAGTTGTTGAATTTTGGAAAGACATGCGTTTCGGCATGTTCCTTTGCTGGGGTCCGGTCAGCCTGACCGGAAAGGAAATCGGCTGGTCCCGCGGTGCCCCCCAGTGGGGACGCCGGCCGGGTGTGCGGGGGGGCAGGGGCAAAACGGATGCCCGGATCTATGACAGCCTATACAAAAAGTGGGTTCCTGACAAATTCGACGCTGAGCATTGGGTAAAACTGGCCAAAGAGGCCGGTATGAAATATATGATTTTCCTCGTCAAGCACCACGATGGCTTTTGCCTGTACGATACTAAACTTACCGATTATAAAAGCACCGGCCCCGAATCGGCATGGAAAGTGGACGTCATGAAGCATGTCGCCGATGCCTGCCACAAACACAATATAAAGTTGATGATTTATTACTCCCAGCCCGACTGGCACCATCCCGACTACCTCGGCGAAAACCACGACCGCTACATAAAATACCTGCACGGCCAAATCCGTGAACTGCTCACAGGTTACGGCAAAATCGACGGTCTCTGGTTCGACAACCTCCGTCCGGTCCACCCGAACACGGCAAAACTATGGAACGCCGAAAAACTGTTCAAAATGGCCCGGTCCATCCAACCCAATCTGATTATAAACAACCGCTGCGGTCTGCCCGGCGATTTCGACACGCCGGAGCAGTCAATCAGGGGATTCGAGTTCGACCGCCCGTGGGAATCCTGTGTGACATTGGGCACCCAGTGGTCGTGGAAGCCGGATGACAGTATTAAATCCCTCAAGGAGTGCATCGATATTCTCGTAACTTGTGCCGGCAGAGGGGGCAATCTTGCTCTAAATACCAATCCCATGCCCGACGGCCGTATCGAAGCTCGCCAGGCCCTCCGTTTTCGCCAGATTGGGCGCTGGATGAGCAAATATGGCGAATCCATCTACGGAACTCGCGGCGGCCCTTACGTCATGAAAACATGGGGAACGCGATTCAAAGACACCAATCGTTCATCGGACCCGTCGCGAAGGCCCTGGGGCGTTACGACAAGAAAAGGCAAAAGCCTTTACGTGCATGTCCTCAACTGGAGCCGGGAAGTTATCGATCTGCCCGCAATTGACTTTAAGCTTATATCCTACAGAACGCTTACAGGTGGAAAGGCCAAGGTCGCTCAGGCCGATGAAGTTTTGACCATATCGGTGGTCGCTGAGCATCGTGATCCGCTGGACACAATTATCGAACTGAAATTCGACCGTTCGCTGGATGGTATCGCCCCGATTTTTGCAGGAAAGCGTTCGCTCGCCTTTGGTTGCAAGGCCAAAGCCTCGGGTATCTGGCCCAAACCTAAATTCGATGCGGCACTGGCTTTTGACGGTGATACCGGCACCCGCTGGGGCGGTGCCCCGAATTCAAAAGCCGGCTGGCTGATGGTCGACCTAACAAAGCCCAAAACTTTTAGCCGGGTATGGATCAGCGAAGCCTACGACCGCATCCAAAAATTCGAGCTCCAGGAACAAAAGAATGGAAAGTGGCGAACATTTTATACCGGCACAACCATCGGTCAGGATTTTAACGCTGAGTTCGAACCGGTCACCACGCGATATGTCCGCCTCAATATCCTGGCCGCGACCGACGTACCGACAATCTGGGAGGTCCAGCTCTTTACCGAATAGAGATGATATATTTATAACGCGTTTTGGGAGTAATTAATGAGATAATTTTTGAAAATATCATTTGCCCCTGATAATCTTTAGTACTTTTATTTCATGCCGGGCAAATGTTATTTCTTCACCCGAAGACCACCTGGAAATGACATCATGACGATAGGGATCGACGAAAATACCATTTTCCATATTATTTAAGTCAGGAGTAAAACTTATTTCATTTTCCCCCTCATTAAATAATATAAAGAAATCTACGCCGTTTTTAACCACATGACGAACTCGCAGGTCTTTCGCTGGTGGATTAATCTTAATATCCGGCTTCACTATTTGGTCGACTTTTTTTATGAAAACGACATCATCTATATCATTGTTCCAATTAATAATACGTCCTGCTTTGTCCAGAATATCAATCGCCTTTTGGGCTTTTTGTGGAGGATTTCCTTCTAAAACCAAACCCTTATAATGCATATTTCGTTGCCGAATCCCCTCCCGGCTGACATCCGCATCTTCCCAAAGATGGCGTGCTTCCAAATAATTAAAATCGCGCTGATTCTGAAAACATATCTTTGCCGGACGCCACGGCAGGTAATCATTTCTTCCGAGAATCGCCAACTCACATATATGCTTGCTATCCGTATTCAACCAGCACAAACGCTGACACGCCAATGCAAAAGGCTTATAATCCTTCCACCACGGGCTGTTAGGTCCCACATCCGGGGGCCGCTCGTCCACACGCGGACCACGTATCGAGTAATAAAATGCGTGGGGATACAAAAGGTTACATCCCCGCACAATCAGCCAATGTGTCAGCCACTTCATTTCTTCAAAAGTAAAGTTATGACCAAACGCACCGCAGTATTCATTTGAGTTTCGCCGCCTTCCCAAATGTATCATTGCCGAAGAAGCACACTTTGCCTGTGTTGATTGTTCTCCTTCCAGGGCCGATTTTTTGCCGGGTTCGATATACCGCCAAACGATATCCTGGCCGGGAATATGAAAATGTCTGAGGTGCCCTATATCATCCGGCCCCATCGGATGACCTGTCAATGCAATGCCATGGTCGGAGCACCATTGTGATATTTGCCTGTAAAATGTCTCTTCCAAGCGCCCCTGCAGCGCCCGGTTGTAATCGCGTCTATATCGTTCAGCATCCGGCTCATCACGGTACCAGAGAGTCGGCAAATATTGAGTAAAATCATAACCCAGATGCCGATTAATATGTTCCAAAATCCCATGCGTACCGGGCACCGCTCCCCGCTCCCCTCCCTTTGCCAAAAGGGAAGGCTCATCCGTAAAGATGGCTTTTACCGTTTTGCCGAAGAAGGTTTTGAATTCATCATAATAACGCTGATAAACGAGTCTGATAAAACACGCCACAGCCTCGGGATTTAGAATATCAGCCGCAGGTGGTTTGTTCTCAGGCACTTCTTTATGATTCGATCTGCGGGGAGGATTTTCCTCAAGAAAATGTAAACCGCGGATATAGGAATAGCCGGGCCGAATTGACCTGTCAAAAATTACCACACGGTGACCATTCTTCTTTCGTTTAACCTCGGCAATCAAATTTATCCCTTCGGCAGGTGCAGGTTTACCGCTCTCATCAATCCGCAGACCATATTTCACAGACCCGGGTTTCGCCTCGTCCAGGTCTACACAAAACAGCCCTCTTGTTCGATAAGCCTTATTCTGAGCAACTACCTGCCCGCTGGACGAACCGCTCGGATACATTCCCTCGTCATAAAGCACCACCCACATTTTCCTCTTATGTGCCAGCTCGATAGTATAACACATGAAATATATCATTCTCTCACTCATCCACCCGATACTGCGCGGCAAACCCGCCCGCGGATGAATAACAAAGGCATGTACTTCGTGAGCCTGGAAATTCGCCAATTGACGGTCTATTTCCTTTTCCGAGAGATTGTCATTCCAAAACCAAAACGGACATAGTGAAAATTCCCTCGATGGATTCAACCAGCCTTTGGGCAATCCGGCCGTCTTTGTGTTGACACCGGCACAAACATCCAAACCACCGAAGAGTAATAATCCAAACGTCCGTTCACCCGTAGTTTTCAAAAAATCACGACGATTCATTTGCATAAATTCCTACTATTTTTATGTCGTTAATCTTAATTCGACCGTTGTAATTGATTGATAGCATATTTTATCCCGCCGTCGTTACTTTATGCTCTTACCCCAGACCGTTCTTAGTGCAACAATCCATCCTTCACCTATTCCTTAACACGTTCCAAAACCATCACCCAATCCTGTGGGGATGGAACTTTCTTTTTGAAACTAACCGGCTTTGCCGTCTTGTCGTCTGCTTTGGAGCCGGCCTTGATTGTACCCTGATCAAACTTCCGGCCTGTAGCCGGGTCAAAATAGTACACGTGCCAGTTAACACTGGGATCAAGGTTCATCACTGCCGGGCCGCTCCAGTTATAAATGTTACGTCGCGGTAGGTAGATGATTCGTACTTCGCCGCCAATCCCGGCGGCAAAGCAGCCTTTTTCCACCCATTCAGGATGCGTTTCGAATCGTGACCACGGATACTTCTCAAGTAGTTTCCTGCCCAGGCCGACCTGGGTTGAACCGGGATAGTTCATACCCTCCCTCCACGTTGTCAGGTCGTACACGGGAGTGATACCGGGATCCCCTTCCACGCCGGCGTGCCAGATTCCCGCCGCACCATAGGTGTGACCCGCTGCGCCGTTCAGCATAAAGCTCCAGAACATGTGACGTTGTATATATTGAAAATTCGTTTGCATGTGACCTTCGTAGCAGGCCTCACCGCAAAGAACCGGTCTCTTCGGAGAAGCCTCAAGACAAGACTTCATCAACTCAAGAGTGCGGTTCACTGTCTCCATACCGTTATGGCCAATCGCTAACATGTCGAAATCAAACATGGAATTATCCCGCAAGGCTTTACGAGGATGTCCCGGGGCATGGTAGCAGAGAATATGACGATAGGGATCCGTATCTTTCAGATATTTCGCCACCTTCGACCATGGGCCATACGAATCTTTAGCTTCACCGCCTACCATCCAAATAGTGGAGTATGCACCGTATCGGGCCACAAGGTTCCTCCAATGTCGCTTGTATCCCTCAATTCCCACTTGAGCAAGAGTACTCTTTCGGCCAGTTTGAGGACGACCCCAACCGCCAACGATTACAGGGACGATGCCCGCATCTACGAGATGCCTGATGCGGCGGTCGGCATAATCGAAGTAGGCAGGATTCACCACGCTGAAATCCCCGGTTTCGTATGGCTTGCCGCCCTCGTTCTCCCATCTCGCTTCCATCATATCCTCATCAGGGTACGGTCCACATACGATCTGGACTGCGCTAAAGCCCTTGGCCCTGCGGTCAGCGGTCAATTCCTGAAAACCTTCCCACGTCATTCGTTTGCAGAGTCCTTTCCACCACGTATCGGCCAGCCACAAAAACGGCGTGCCATCAGCATGCTCAAAGTGACGTTTATCCTTTGCCACCCGAATAAAACCGTGACGGTATAAAGGGTTGTGGCCCTTATACTCGGCCACCTCAATCTTTCCTTCCACACCGTGGAGATTTACATTCGTGTTATCCGAGCACTCGGTACGAAAAGTGTGTACTCCGACAGCACTCGAAGCATAACGCAAACACCACCGGTTGCCGCCAGCCCAGAACATCGGCACCCGCAGCGTCTCGCCGTCCGGCTGCGTAACAACAGTATTGAGCTCTATTTCCACGAACGGATTATTATACGTCTTCGCGGAAACCAGGACCACTTCCGCAACGCGGTTGGCTTCGACTTTCGGCAACTCTGTCGCCCGAACAACCAACGTGGTATTNNAGCCTTTTACTCTCATGTGTCTATTCTTCTTATCCCTCTTGATTCGATGTAATTCAGAGACCGTAGACAGTTCGCCATAGGGCCAGTATCAATGCGGTCTTTCCCTGATTGCCTGTAATAATGAATTTCTCCCGTCAACCGGGATTTGTCATTCGACGTCATAATCGGTACTCCTGCACGCAATACTATCAAAACATGGTTCCTTTGTCACGCACCACATGGGAGACCCAGGTTGATATTTTCCGTACAAAACTTCCTTGTGATACTGTCACCGTCGGAAAGAATCAAAAAAACCTTGCAGAACACAACAACATTTTTTTATTATAAGCCGAACTCTGTCAACAAAATACGGTAAAAAGCAACTATGGCCAAAATAACTTTCAATCTTGAGGAAATTACAGAAATCGTGATTTCCAACAAACTTTTACCGACGGAGATAATACGTGTAAGAGTTAAAGGTGAAAAAGTCCATTTCATTATCAGGACCAACTCATTCATTCTGCCATATATTCCCGCATCCCTGAGATTTTTGAGTTTCAGTGATAACAATGCGATATTCGAACTCACTATTATCAGCGGCCATCTAAGTAAAGCTAAAAACTGGCTTAACGAGGCACTGAAACTCAGGATTCCATCATATATGAAACTTGAATATCCTCAACTTTCCGTCGATATCGACAAGCTACTTAAAGACAAAAATATTACAGGTTTTCGAGTGAAAGACATCCTTCTTGAGGGAGGAGAATTTACAATTTGTACCTGCAATAACTAAGTAATCTTATTTTTTCTTTGCAGGCCGACTTGCGTCTTCTTTCTGGTAAACCCTGACATAATCGATATAGAACTTTTGCGGAAAAATGGAATCGTCGATTCCCTTCTGCCCACCCCAGGTTCCTCCAATAGCTGTGTTCAGTATTAGATATTGTTCCTTGTCATAAGGCCAGGCCGCTTCGCCGGTCCCCTCGTTTTTATAGGTGAAGTACTTGTTGTCATCAACGTAGAAGTCTATCCGGTCAGGATACCATTCGACAGCATAAATATAAAATTTCTTATACGGCTTCGAGACTCTAATCGATGATCCCTTGCCCGTGTTGCGAGCATGGTTGTATTTTTTTGTGTGGCTGTTGGCATGGATTCTATTCGGATCGAAACCGACATTTTCCATGATGTCTATTTCTCCGCAGGTTGGCCAGCCCACTTCTCCTATATTGGTGCCTAACATCCAGATGGCAGGCCAGGTCCCCCTTCCGGTTGGTAGCTTTGCGCGCACTTCGATACGGCCGTAACAGAAGCTTGCTTTACCACGTGTTATGAGGCTGGCTGAAGTATAGTCGGCAAATTCCCGGCTGCGGCTCCATCGGCCTCTTCGGCTCGTATCAGGATTATAGCTGGGATTTCTGAATTTTTCTTTTCTCGACTCGATAATCAGCGTTCCATTTTCCACTCGTGCATTTTCTTTGCGGGCTTTGGTATAATATTGCAACTCACGATTGCGAATAAATCCTGTTTCGTAATTCCATTTTTCAGGATTTGGCAGCCCGGAATAGTTAAACTCGTCCGACCACACTAACTTCCACTCACTTCCCAAAGCTGTAGGTACTGAGATAATAAATATCACAAAGAAAAAATATAGAATCCTGTTCATCTCTGCTTCCTTTACTAATGGAACCGATATTCCCGGCATATAAGGGGAATTCACAAACTACCCTTCTGCATCGGCCTTTAGAATAACACTTTTTTTTACTCGGAGCAAGTCAAATGCTTCCCTTGACAACATCACAATCTGCGCTAGAGCGATTGGGAGTATACCGGCCCCCTAAAAGAGTGACAGAAAGAAACGAGATAATGGGTAGGAGTTACTTTTTAATTCATTTAATTTAACTCTAATATCCCCATGGGGGTAAAAGTAGAGAAATGTGAGATATCTCTATTTTACTCGAACAAACAGGACTGCCAATGCCTATAAATACTATAAAACAGTATGACAATGTTCCAGAACAGGATTATATGGAAAAATTCTTTTGAAAGGATATCAATATGAAACTGACAAACCTAAATTCATCAGCTGTTCTCGTAATCCGGATCCTCTTCTTTGGCTCCTTATCCCTCGGAGTCGCCTCTGAGCCGATGAGCAAATCGTTGACAGACTTCTCTGATGCATCAGCTGCCCGGCAATGGCTTTCAGTTAACGACAACGTTATGGGCGGTATCTCCGAGGGGGGATTCCGCATCAGTAAGGATAATACGCTCGTTTTTTCCGGCAATCTGTCGCTGGAAAATCGAGGCGGCTTCGCCTCCATTCGCACGCGACCGGCCGATCTGAATCTCGATGGCTACGACACAATAGCCCTCCGCCTGAAAGGCGATGGCAGAACTTACTACGTTAACCTGATGACTTCTTCTCGAAGAACTGCCTCATCCTATCGTGCACCTGTAAGGACGAGTAAAGGCAATTGGCAGGAGGTCCGCATCAACCTGAAGGATTTCGTCTATACGTCTTTTGGCAGGATTGTCTCGGGTGCTGCCCCTCTTAAGGCGAGTGATATTCAGAGTGTAGGTATCACCCTGGCAGACAAGAAGGCCGGGCCTTTCCGTTTAGAAGTGAGTTGGATCAAGGCTAAGAAGGGAACTTCTACCAAAGAAACGGCCACAAAGAGAGTTGATGAATCAGTCGGAGGCAAAGACATCGTGGACACAGCCGTGGCCGCCGGCAAGTTCAAGACACTTGTTGCTGCCGTGAAAGCTGCGGGGCTGGTAGATTCATTGAAGAGTAAGGGCCCCCTAACGGTATTCGCTCCTACTGACGAGGCATTTGTCCGGCTGCCTGAAGGCACTGTCGAAGAACTACTCCAGCCGGAGAACCGCGATAAACTCATTGCGGTGCTATCTTATCATGTGGTGTCCGGTAAGATTCTTCTTAGCGCCCAGTCGCCAGAGACGCTGCAGGGCCAATCACTCAACATCAAGACGGCCGGATCGTTCGAGGTCAATGGGGCTAACGTGGTTGCATCCGACATTGTGACATCCAACGGCGTGATTCACGTAATCGACAATGTTCTGCTTCCACCAGTTGCAAAGATCACCCCAAGTCAATCTGCCAGGGAGGTGATCGAACTTGCGATCAGACGCGGCGTGCCTTTGTTCAACGCAGGGCAGCCTTCAGCTTGTGTCGCTATTTACGAGGTAGCTGCTGATTCGTTGCTGAAATCTCATACAAAGGCCCTGAGTGACGATGATGTCTCGGTCCTGCAGGATGCGCTTCGCAAAGTTCGTAGTGGTGGTGAGGATTCGCGCCAGAAAGCCTGGACACTAAGGCGGGCTCTTGATGCTGTCTATGAATCACTTGACGAGGATTAATGCGGTTAGTCGCCATGACCGTATGGAATGGTGGCGAAAGAACGGTATTTTGAAACAGCCTCGTCATCGTTCGAGACCAAAGAGAATCGGACGAAAAGGCCTGTGACGTTGGTGCGTATTATGCTTGATCAGGCCGGATATAGAAAGGTAAAGTGTTTACATAGAGTGTCATTATAATAACTTTGGAAGACGAATTCTTTTGGAAGTTAACCGTCATGATGAAGAATGAATTGGGCCTCTGTGGCCTGTTATTGATTTGTCCTCTCGTATTTTGTTCGTGTGCAACTGTGGGAATAGAAAAAGCCAAATATGAAGTAATTGAAAAAGAGGGCAATTTTGAAATCCGCCGATATCAATCCCAGATTGTAGCTGAGACTATTGTCGAATCTGACTTTGATGAAGCAGGCAACATCGCCTTCAGACGGCTCTTCAACTACATATCAGGTGAGAACCGCAAGAAGGAATCCATCAAGATGACTGCTCCCGTCAATCAGAAGGCAAGTTCAGAGAAGATTGCCATGACCGCTCCGGTCAATCAGCAAAAGGCGGCAGACAAATATTCCGTTAGTTTCCTAATGCCATCGAAATATACAATGGAGAGCCTGCCGGAACCTTTGAATTCAAATGTCAGGCTGAGGGAAGTACCTGCTCAGAAGATCGCCGCTGTTCGATACTCCGGATCGTGGAGCAAAAAGAAATATGAGACACAGAAAATCCTTCTGGAGGAATTTATAAAGAAGAAAGGACTTCGGATCATAGGTGAAGACATCTTTGCACGGTATGATCCTCCCTTCCAACTTTGGTTCCTAAAAAGAAATGAAGTCCTTTTTCCTGTGGAGTGATCAATTACCCATAGAATACTACATTTCCAGCTAAGATCAAGGACAATGCCCTGCTTGACAACATTACAGTCTGTGACAAAGTGGACCAATCATTTTGCCGCAGTTTGAAACGCTTTTATGTATTGCTCCAGATTTTTTGCTGAGGCAGCTTTAATCTGTGTCCGGCTCAAAACTCCACCTTTCAAATATCTGTTCCATTCTTCCACGGTCAATTTGACCGCCTCATCACTTACCTCAAACTCAGCTATCGGTTTGCCTATAGTCCAAAAGAAATCATTGCCCCACACAGTTATTCCAGCTTTTGATATCTCAAACTCCTGACCGTAGGGACAGCCGAGGCTTACAGACATCCTCGGCTTCATGGCTTTGTTTTCATCGGCTATAGTCGTCTTAGTAACAATGATATTCTGCCAGGGCTTCAAAGGAATGTCGGCCTGGAGTAATGAAGGATCAAACGGTGCCCAGTTACCGTTATCGCAGTATTCCACAATGCGATGCATTTCCAAACGATGAGATATCGGTGGAATCACCGCAATAGACCTGCAAGGGATATCTTTGGCCCGCAAAAGAGCCGATGCAAGATTGGCATTGGCCGTGCATATCCAGTTTCCCCCGGTTTTCAGAATTCCGAGTGCATCCATAGTTCGGGGCTGTTCCTTCTGTTTCATATTGCGTATGAAGTCCTGGATATTTTTGGCATAATCGTTTGTTTTGCCACTTCCCGGCCAGAGTTTTGCCGCCAATTCCGTTATCTGTTTATCTTCAGACTGGACACAAGATGTTGCAGCAAGATATTCTGCCGGATCGGCTTGATTCTCTGTTATTGTCTTGTCTGTAATAAGTATAAATGATGACCAGTCGATCTGAATCTCTTCGTTCTGAGTACCCTTCAATTTTACATAGACTACTACGTTTGAATCATCTCTTCGCTGGAGGCGGTATTCCAGCAGGGTCTTTTCGGGCGTTGTACTGATGTAGTAGTAGATGGGCACTTGACTATCAGCCAACTGTGGTATGGGAAGCAAAACTTCATAAGTGCCCGACTTGAGTGCCTTAACGTGAGTCCCTCCCATGACACCGGCAATACCGGGACTTTTCATAGCTCTTGACGAAAACGAAGGTGAAGTAAGCTCATTCGGCAAATTCTCTTTATCCGGCTGTTTGATTACTACGCCTTGCGAAGTGTCCTGTCTTCCTGATTCTTTCTGTTTGCAACCACCAACACTTGCTCCAACCAACGCACATATGACAACAAAGCAGATAGTCAGATATCTCGATCTCATATGTTTCTCCCTTTCATGATTTCAGAAGGCAAAGATGTTAGAATGAAGGAAATCAGACCATCCTTTGCCGGTCAATATAACACTGTTAGAACAGTATGGATTATACTGCTCTTTCAAAGGCGGAGCAATGTAATAAGCCCGCTTGATAGATCCCCAAAACTCTGTTAGAATTGTTGGAGTTTTGAAATTGTTTGCGGCGTATCTTTTGATTCTCCGGATGAAATATGCCCGACAGGAAACTACGAAATTCTGCTTCGTCCAAAAGGCCGCGATTTGCGACTACACACTGGAGTGTTGTGCTGGCGGCAGGAAAAAGCTCTTCCCCGAACCAGAAGCAGGCACTTGAGACACTGTGCCAGGGATACTGGTTTCCGCTCTATGCATATCTGCGGCAGCGCGGGTATAACACTCATGAGGCTGAAGATTACACACAGGCGTTTTTTACACATATACTTGAGAAACATGATCTACAAGCGGCCGATCCCAAGTACGGTAAGTTCCGCTCGTTCCTGCTTATCAGGCTGAAATACTTTCTCTGTGATGAACAAGATCGTGCCAAGGCCAAGAAACGCGGTGGAGGCCGGAACCGGAAGATACTTTCTCTCGGTTTTCAAAACGCAGAGGATCAGTATGCCCTTGAGCCGGCGGATCAGCTATCACCGGAGAAGCTTTTTGAGAAATCCTGGGCGCTCACCGTGCTGGAGCGGACTATGGATCGGCTTGAGAACGAAATGGATAAAAAGAACAATAAGAAGCTCTTTGAACTTCTGAAAATCTACCTGACCACTGAGAAAGATGTTATCCCTTACAGGAACATGGCAAAGGAATTGAAGATGCCTGAGGGTTCTGTAAGGGTTGCCGTACACCGTTTACGTAGGCGCTATCGCAAGCTCCTGCGGGATGAAATCGCCCAAACTGTGGCCGATGAGGACCAGATTGATGAGGAAATGGGACATTTGTTTGACGCCCTGGCTCACTAAGCCTTTTCAAAAAATGTTTCCTGTGGATCATGAGCAAAAAAATATATATAAATTTCGTGTAACATCTCAGCCGTTTTTCCCAGTTTATAGATAGAAACAGCAAATATTACAACAAAAGGAAATGCAGACATGGCCGAACAACAAAGTTGCCCCAGGTGCGGAGCCCAATTACCGGCCAATGCTCCAAAAGGTCTATGTCCCAAATGCCTGATGGGGGCAGGATTGCAAGCAGGAAGCGAATGTGAAACGGGCGACAATTCAGATGCACAAAGCCCGATTCCCACCGCTGCCACTACGCAGGCCGGCTTCATCCCACCTGAGCCGGAGCAGCTCGCCGAGCAATTCCCGCAGCTCGAAATATTGGAATTATTGGGTCAGGGGGGTATGGGAGCAGTTTACAAGGCCCGCCAAAAACAACTTGACCGCCTCATCGCACTGAAAATTCTGCCGCCGGAAGTGGGGCAGACGGAAGCTTTCGCAGAACGATTTACACGGGAAGCACGCTCAATGGCCAAACTCACCCATCAACATGCCGTGACCCTCTATGAATTCGGGCAGACGGATGCCGGTCTGTATTATTTTGTTATGGAGTTCGTTGATGGAACAGACTTGCGTCATGTGATACTGGCCGGCGAGCTTGGGCCTTCACAGGCTCTCGCCATTGTTCCACAAATCTGCGAGGCTCTGCACTATGCCCATACAAAAGGTATCGTTCACCGCGACATCAAGCCCGAAAACATTCTGCTCGATAAAGACGGCAACGTAAAGATTGCCGACTTCGGCCTCGCCAAGCTCCTGGATCGATCCCCGAACATCTACACACTAACAAAAGCCGGCCAGAGAATGGGGACACCACATTATATGGCCCCGGAACAGATCGAGCACCCGGATAAAGTGGATCATCGAGCGGACATCTATTCGCTGGGTGTAGTTTTTTATGAGATGCTTACCGGCGAGTTACCAATCGGCCGCTTTCCACCGCCGTCAAAGAAGGTCGAGGTGGACGTCAGACTTGACGAGGTTGTACTTCGGACATTAGAGAAGGAACCGGACCGGCGCTATCAGCATGCTTCCGAGGTGAGAACCGAAGTCGAAACGATTTGCTCCGACAAGCGCACCGGCACTGACCTTGAATCCATCAGGCACCGTGTATGGATTCCAGCCGCCGGGCTGCTGGTCGCCGGAGCGATAAATTGTTTGGGCACCTTCGGAGTCCTGTTGAGCACGTTCATTTCCATATCTATTGCCACAATACCAATCGGGATTTTGATGGCAGCACACACAGCCCTCTTAATCATTGGCGCCTGGAACCTGATGCAGTTAAGGTCATATCGCATGGCTTTAGTGGGAAGCATCCTGGGGATTCTGTCTTTTCCTCCGGGTGCTATAGTAAGTATACCCATCGGAATCTGGGCGCTTATAGTCATGATCAAAAAGGAGGTCAAAGCGGCATTTGGTCAGGAGGAAACAGAAGTTGAAATCCCTCCGAAAGTCCGCGAGTTTACGGTCTCAGCTATAAAGGATGTGAAGACAGTATTCGGTCACGGTAAGGCCGAGGTGCAAAAGATTATACATGAAAAGCGGCAAGATTCACAAGCCGGTGATGTCACAGAGCCGAGCGGGAGCCTGGGAATGGGGATAGCTTCCTTTGTCCTGGGGCTCGTAAGTATTCTCCTAGTTTCTGTTGACATGGCTTTCGCAGCAAAGTTTGCCTACGGTTTCCTGAGTATATTTTTCGCTGTTTTTCTGGGGGTGATGGCGCTCAGGAAGATCAAGAACTATCGCGCTCATCTTGTCGAGACAGGTTTTGCAGCAGCTGGAATTTTATTCGCATCGATCTCCGCTATCAGACTGTTGATACCATGAATTAAACAACGGTAATAGCACACTCTTATCTGCCCGCGAATCCACTGAAATGAATATCAAGTTATGCAGGGACAGGCCCACCGCTTTCTTTCTTTTATAATTGCTCTGCAAAATACCTTCGTCTCCCGCCCGGAGCAAGACCAATGCTACCCTTGACAACATCAAAATCTCTTTTATATTAGCTTTGAGTTTCGATACATTTGTTCAGAAGGAAGGCTATTGTGAAATTCACACTAACAGGATTGTCTCTCAGGCGATTTGATCTGACTTTACCCAGGATTCTATTGTTCGTCGCTTTTGTCCTGGTATATAACCAAGTTCTAGGTACTGCTTCGTCAAAACCAGACACTTCCCAATTTACAATTGATGCCGACTATCCCGGCGGGAATATAATCGTTGAGCGCATCGATGCAAATGAAGTCCGTTTAAGACAGGACCTGCGCGATACAGAGGGCTGGTGGTTCTATTGGAGCTTTCGAATCAAAGGCGCCGCCGGGCGAACATTAAAATTTACCTTTACCGATAGAAATCCTATCGGCGTTCGCGGCCCGGCGGTGAGTCTCGATGAAGGAAAAACATGGTCCTGGCTCGGCGCAGATAAAGTCAAAGGAGCGTCGTTCACTTACGCCTTTGGTCCCGAACAAAAGGATGTGCGCTTCTGCTTTACAATACCATATCAACAAGCGGATTTGGACAGGTTTCTGAAACGACACTCTCAGAATCCCCACCTGTCAGTCCACGAACTCTGTAAAACCCGCAGGGGCCGTACTGTCGAGAGAATACACCTCGGCAGAATAAACAGGCCCGTCAAACATCGAATATTGTTAACCGCCCGTCATCACGCCTGTGAATCCATAGCAAATTATGTCATGGAGGGATTGCTCGAAGCCGTCCTCGCACAAACCGAAGATGGACAATGGTTCCGCAACAACGTCGAGTTCCTGGCCCTGCCTTTTATGGATAAAGACGGTGTAGAAGAAGGCGACCAGGGCAAGAACCGCTCTCCCCACGACCACAACCGCGATTATGCCGGAAAAAGTATATACCCCTCCGTTGCCGCCCTGCGTGAGTTTGTACCCAACTGGTCCCGGGGCAGGCTGCACGTAACACTCGACCTGCATTGCCCCTACATCAGCGGGCCCCACAACGAAGTGATTTACCTTGTCGGCAGCGCGAACAAAAACATCTGGGCAGAGCAGAAAAAGTTCTCCGGAATTCTCGAAGATATCCATACCGGCACCCTATCCTACAAGGCCTCCGACAATCTTCCCTTCGGCAAGGGCTGGAACACCGATAAAAATTACGGGAAACTAAAATCTTCCAGTAGATGGGCATCTGAAATAGAACAGGTAAGACTGGCAACAACCATTGAAATACCCTATGCCAATGTACGCAGTGAAACGGTAACCGCCTCTGCCGCCCGTGCCTTCGGCCGTGACCTGGCCAGAGCTATCAGGAAATACCTCGAATCCACAAAGTAACCGGTCACACAACTTCTTTACACCAGCAATGTCTTAATCAGATTAACCACCCTTCTGATAATTATCATATATGTTCGAAAGGGGAATATATACTTTTTGGACATAGACTAACTAAAGCATATCTGATATGCTGGTAAATTGATTTTTTGAACCTTCATTTATACAGGTGAAATTATGAAATACATATTTTACGCGACATTAATCACATCTATCTGTCTGTGTTTTACCGGCTGCACGATGGAAAAGAAATACCAGAGAGACTGCTTAAAACTCGATAACGGATTTTGGTCATTCTATTCGTCTGATCAGGAAGCTAAGATTCAGGATGTATGGAAGATAGAGAATGATGTCATCGTTTGCAGCGGTTTGCCGCTGGGATATTTATACTCCAACGACCAATACGATGACTTTATGCTCAAGCTTGAGTGGAGATGGCCTGCGGGAAAGGAGCCGGGAAAAGGGGGAGTATTGATCCGCATGACCGGGGAGCACAAAATCTGGCCAAAGAGCCTCGAAGCCCAGCTAAATGCAGGTGATGCCGGTGATCTCTGGGGCCTCGACGGATACGAACTATCCGGTCCAATCGACAGAACTCGTTCTCTCGACAACGAGAAATTCGGCCGGCTGACCAATGTCAAAAAGACCCGGGCCCTTGAGAAATCAGCGGGCCAGTGGAACACCTATGAAATCATCGCCGATGGGGATACGGTTACGCTCGTTATCAATGGTACAGAAGCAAACAAAGCAACTGGATGTGCTGCGAACAGGGGCAATATATGTCTGACTTCTGAAGGCAGCGAGATTCACTTTCGAAATGTGGAATTAAAGCTACTCAAAAACAGATAAGAAGTGAAGGATTATGCCGGCCCTGTAATAGGGGCCGGACACTTGACAGGATCTAAGAACTGTAAGAAACAGGTTCATTAAGGGAATTTCGGGGATGTGGTGGAGAAATCTCGTTGTATCAATTCTCTTTTTTTAAGGAGAACGATCATGAAATGTCCAAGACAAGACCCGCAAAACCTAAACCCGGGTGATATATTTGAAGCAGATTGTCCTCAATGCGGGGCTACTGTCGAATTTTGGGAAGGTGATTCTATTGCAAAGTGCCCAAAATGCAAAGCAGAGATTAAGAATCCTCACACAGAAGCGAAACAATAATTTTGGCTTTGTAGAATTTTTACAGACAAAGGCTCAACACCTGCAATTGCTGTCTTATAAAATCAGGAATTTGTCTCATAGACAAAATGATTAGCAAATCTGCAACTCATCATTTCATGGCTTTTCACGAGGATTTGTTCGAACCAGATACGGATTCGCACAGTTGAGCGTACGTACATGCTTTCAATCCCAGTCCTCTNNTCCCAGTCCTCGAACATGAGTAAACGTCAGCTCCAGCATTTTCATGTCCGGATCGAATTTCTTCAGAGACCATGGATGCCAGATAAGAGAGACAAAAAGTTTGTTTGTCTGAAGAGCTTTATCCAGAAAAACCCTGTTCAATTCAAATTCATCCTCCGGAGTTTTGCAGAAACTATCGGGTATCGCTTCAGGAAAAGGGGTAGGCCATAGCGTTAATCTTCTCGGTCCCCAGCGATTGTGGTCTTTAAGCAGATTCTCATGCCAGCCATGGCCGGGCAGTTCCCATATATCGGGAAAACCTTCGGCTTTATAGTTGAACGGCTCACGCAACAGGGCCGGCATCGAGTAGTCAGGCCCCCACAGAAGACTGCTGACATAATTCAAGCCCGCTTCCTTTATCAGTGCAAGCACTTTCGGCTCGCCCCTGAAGGCATTGTCAAAACCGCAGCCCGGCCGCAAACCAATACAGGGCCGTTCGAAAACACGCTCAACAGCCTCTTTTCCTTTAAAGATTTCCTTTCTTCTCTCCTCCATCGACACAGCCGGACCGCAAAAGTCGTTGTCACGCAGCATCCGATGTGAAAATGTGTGCGAGGCAATTTCAAAAAGCGGGTCGTCCAGGAGCTTGCGATACTCGGCCGGATTGGCATCGAGAACCTTACCCACAATGAAGAATGTGGCCGGCATCTTAAATCGCTTGTGGACCTCGACAATCTTTCGGCACGCCGAAAGACATCCCGGCGACTCGGTATCGTAGGCCGCGATGTAACGAGTTTTTGCTTTCTTGATACCCTGACCTTTCGTCAGGTCGCCCAATACGGCCGCTCCAATACCACCTGCAATCGTGCCCCTGAAAAAGTCTCTTCTGGAAATTCTGTCCATTTTGTTCACCTGTCCTTCATACGTTATGGCTGAATGCAATCATATATGTCTCTAATAATAATCTATGCCACCTAATCCTCTTCTTCAACCTCTTCTATAAGATTGAGTACAATATAAATTATTAATCATTTATCCGAATAGAGTAATTTGCATGCAAAAGGAATTACGGCATTTGCGAACGACCGTTTATAATGACTTTCCCAACTCATATGCTTTTCTCAAATCTTCCTTGTTTCCCCAGACTTCCCCTCTTTCATAGGCCTTAGACAAAATACTGCCGATGAATTCCATACCCAGATAATCAAACGACATACGAAACATCTCCAGCAAAGCCTTGCACGCTTTCGCTCCTTCCTCGGAAGGCACTACAAGAAAAGCCTTTTTGCCCTGCATCTTTCTACTGGCAATGAAGGGACGCATCCGGTCAATTAAAAGTTTCATTTGGCCTGTAGGGCCATACCAGTAAACAGGTGTGCCGAAAATTATAATATCGGCCTCCACCATGCTAAAGTATATCTGCTGCATATCGTCTTTGATGGCACATTCGTAATTTTCGGATTTACACAGCCGGCAGTCGTTGCAAGCCGATATGCTGAAATCATATAAATAGAGCTTCTCGCTGCTAAATCCCTTCTCATTACAGCCTTCAAGAATCTTATCAACCAGAATGTCCGTGTTACCGCCTTTTCTTGGGCTGCCAATTAATGCCAGAATCTTCATGGAAGAGTCTCCAT
>JAABXR010000121.1:6420-6569 GCA_011776225.1 Phycisphaerae bacterium | reverse complement strand
CCCCGAAACCCAGGTAGAGACATGGTGCTGGATCGGGGTGCCTATGTGCTGATGAAAGTAAAGATCGGACTTAAATACCGACACTCAAGACCTTGAATGTGAAGTACTCTATGGTGGTTTCCCCTCGGAGGAAAGACTAACATTTGGTA
>JAABXR010000121.1:2752-6395 GCA_011776225.1 Phycisphaerae bacterium | reverse complement strand
TCTGAAAATCTCCGCTTCTGTTTTCCTATGAGTAAACGCTGAAAGTAAATTGCGGCTTGCTCTGTCTTCTATTTTTCCTAAACCATTTCCAAAATCCCCGCTAAGACCGCTTGTTGGACCTGCTGAATTACTGTCTCGCGAATGAACTTCTTTTGTTGGCTGGAGACAGAATCGAATGACGCTGTAACGCTTTCTATTACACTCTCCAACCGATTTCCATCTTGAAAAGCAATTAGTACGAAGTAGGCTATGGATGACAGCTTTTCCTCGATAACCCCGGCACTCGTTGGTCGTAGTATAACAGGCTGTTCTGCTGTCCCCGCACTAAAGTTACTGAGCCAATCATCTTGTAGACCCGAACTCCAGTCCCATTTTGTCAAAATAATCGTCACAGTAGGATTTAAGATAAGTCTTAGAGTCTGGGCTGAGGCACTCCTCAAATCTTCCACCAATTTTTTTGCCCGCTCCGTTTCAATTCTTTCTTTGACATAAAGTAAGGCATAGCTTTCGATAGCTTCTTCTGCCCGCACTTTTTCCAGCTCCAAAGTGAACACATCGCGGAGATATTTCTTCTGTCGCGGTGGCGATATTTGCAGTAAGTTTGTTACTCCTTGAATGAATTCTTCCTTAGCCGAGATTTCATATACTGGCCTCCTCCCGTTAAAAAGAGCATGCATTTCCTCGGGAAACAGCCTTTCCAGGACAAAAAGCGTTCGCTTAAAGTCTTGCTTTAATACGGTTTTGTATAGCTCAGCCTTAGAAAGGACAATATAAGCGTAATTTGTAATAGCCTCATTTTGAGTGAAAGAAGAATTCACTTGGGGAGCCAAAATGGAGGGGACCTTCACAGGCTCCCGCAACTTTAGGTAGAAATAGCCAATACCTGCGTTGCCCATAAACAAACTCCGATCCTCAGCCAATGCCTCGCTTCTGTAACCTGACAAATAGGTTCCTTTTTCCTGCTTAAAGTTCAAAGCATCAACGGCAACGCTTTCAGCCAAAGACAAATATTTTTTATCTCCGAACAGTCTGTAAGCTTCCAGAAACAATTCAGCATTGCCGCCGGCGCCGTGGCAGAGCGTATAGGTTTGAGCCGGGTATTTGATAGAGATGTCGGTTGTAATGGTTTTGGCAATCGCATTTTCTACATCATCTTTGTATGTAGGCTTCTGTAACAACGCAAGCGCACGCAGCCGCGATAACCCAATACCGGCCGCGCCGTGACACCAGGCATTCATCTCTTGGGATTCAGTAAAGTAATCTAAATTACCGGCTAAATAAGCTTTTCGGTGTTCTTCGTAACCTTCTGGGGTGCTGATTCTGCGGCGAAAATCAGGCCAGTTTTTCTTAGCTTCGTCAAAAAAATGAGACTCATATAAAAATGCCTGCTCCGCCAGCCAATAAAAGGCTTCATTCTGAAAATAGTGACCCAACTCTAAGAAAACAAAACCAACCCCGGCCGCGCCGTGGGAAAAACCGCATAAACCTCTGATATTTAAAGGAGAACGATCCCAATACAAACCGACCGGCCCGTGATGGACGCTACGGAGTAGATGCTCGATAAACCGATTGATGGTTTCCAGGAGCCACCCTTGAGCGGTGGCCGCATGCAGATGGAGCAAAGCCAGCAGCGTGCCCGAGGTGCCGTTGATCAGGTCATTCACCGTTTTGGGTGAATCCAAAAAAACAGGGCAGGGTTTGGCAATCGTTAGGGCTTTTTCTAAGTAATCGTTGTCTCTCGTTACCTCGGCCATTCTCAACATCGTATAGGCCACCCCCATGCGCCCGGTAAAAAAGGCGTAGTAGTCAGTCGGGTTATTTTGACAGTACCATTCCGTCCAATGCATGCCTTCAACGGCTGCTTGTAGATATTTTTCGTCTTTTGTTTGCCGGTACAGCTCCAACAAAAACAGAACAATGCCGGAAACGCCACTATAAATGCCCTCTGATTTGCGCCACACGACCTGTCTGTTATTGGCGTGATCGACGGACATCGTTTGCCAGGAGAGGCCGTGCTCATCCCGTTCCGCCTGTGATAATAATTCGTCGCCGATGCGGATAGCTTCGTTCAAAATTCGCTGTCTGAGTTCTTTATCCATAGTATGCTTTCTTTCTGATAGGCTGCGCAGCCACCAATTGTCCCAGGCTTCTCTGGATTAAATACCCCAAATAAGCCTCGTCCTGATTGAGGATACCCAGGCGATTGTTGGTCATATGGACGTAACTGCTCAGGATAGACCACAATTGTTGATGGGCCGGGGGAACATCGAGGGTTGGGTTGGGCTTGAACCCTTCAGGAAAAATCAACCGCCCTTCCCGTTGCGCCGCTCCCAATTCCCGGCGAATGGTGATCATGCCTGCCAGCCAGTCATTGAGCCAGGCTTGTTCAAACTCAACGCCCCCTGAGAAGGCCTCCCACAAGGTTTGATGATAACCCACCAACATCTCCTGCTGCTGCTCGAAGTTTTCGGCAAAGGCTTGTAGGGTTATCTGCCGGCGTCTTTGAGCTTCTTCTGTTGGCATATGGGGGGCAAAGCCATAAGCCCTGGAGAACCAACCGTCAAAAATACGGGTATAAAATTGCTTTGCTTCAGCCAAATCCATCCCCAATGCCCAGGCAAACCCCAGGTGCAACTGAATAGCCGCTCCTAGAGCCCGTTCATAGTCCCACTGCTTACTGACGTTGAGCAGATGAAGCACGGCCCGTGACGATATTTCAAACTGCTTTTCGGCGATAAGGATGCCCGCCGGGCCGCCGTAGCGTTCGATCTCGGGTTCATAGGGCATGAACTGGATCGAGTTATTGGGAAACCAGCCTTGCTTGACGGGCAGTGTCTTGACCCGGTCCGGTTCTGAGCGTTGGGAGGGGTTGGTTTCAAAGTAGCCGGCAAAAAAAGACTCGAGGGCCGGTTTTACCTTGTGCTCTAGCGTATGATGATCCCCCTTGAAGCGCAGCCGGATGTGGGGTCCCCGTTCCCAATAGCGGATGAAGAAGAACTGTTCGGCCAGCTTTTGCCCAAAAATCGTTTCGACAAAGGGCTTGACGGCCTGGGTTAGAAAGGTCTCCCAGGGTTCGGCATAGTACAAATAGGCGGCCAGCCAGGGTTTTGGTGACGGGGTCATAGCTACGTATCCTCTGCCTGGTCATACCATTGCAGCACAAACTCTGTGACGTGTCTATGCTCCCCAATTGCCAACAACTGCTCGGAATTGGGTAGCATTTCCTCAATAGTGAGGGTGGCGGGCACTTTGCGCAAGAGCTTTTCAAACAAAGTAACCAAAAAAGGGTTCTCGAAGCAGATGTATTGGGGCTTATAATCATCGCGGCCGATTCGCTGGCGTTCTTCTAGTTCGACATTCTGTAAGGTGCCCCGGCCAAAGATATAAACAAAGACTTCGTCCGGTATCCGGTGTTCTAGCCGCCACGCCTGCAACCGGATAGAGTAGGTGCTATCGCTTTCCTCCGGCTGTCTGAAGGGCAAAAGGGCTTTGGGCACCAACCAGGCTTGGCGCTGTAAGACGAGCCGGCCATCATAGACGATTCTGGGTCGAAGGTGGATGTTTTGAGGCGATTCTTTCTGTTCAGTCTCTTGGGGATCCCAGAGTTTGCTAACAGCCGTTCGGAGAGGGTAGGGGGAAAGGT
>JAABXR010000121.1:0-2681 GCA_011776225.1 Phycisphaerae bacterium | reverse complement strand
CAAAGACATAGCCCCGCTTTTGGGAGGGCGTGTGGATTAACTGCACCTGCTGTCCTGTCTCATCCAGGCCAACCTGCAACTCCGTCACCGCAATTTGCTGCTGGGCCGGCAGGCTATTGTGGCCACCCGGTATCCAGATTTCAAACGGCATAAGGGGCGGGTGCAAATTGGCGTTAAAATATGAGGCATCGCAGTCCTCGATGAACAAGGCTTCCTGGCTCAGCGACTGATTCCAGCCGCGAAGCTCGCGGGTAAACGCCCCGTCAAAAAGGTGCAAAAAGCGGCTCACCATTTTGCCGTAGCCGGGAAACGAGCCGTTTAGGACGCCCATAAGGTGCGGCTGGCCGTTTCCGTTGCTTGTCTGAAACAACTGCACAAAAATGCCATAGGAGCCATTGGGTTTGCCAGTGTCCCCCGGCATTTCAATCGCTTCGTTTGTTTGTTGAACTTGTTCCAGGCACAAGTTGATCTGCTCATCCCCGGCGCGAGTTTGGGCCTTAACAATGGTTGCCAACTGCTCTAACCAGGCCTCGGTCTGTTTATGCCTGGCCTGGATTGCGGGTACAGTCAAAATATCATCATCACCCTCATCTGGTTCGGTTATTTCCGCTTCGGCCTGGTCTGCTTCTTGCAGTTCTACATCGTTGTTTTGTTCGCCAGGTTCAGCCTGTTTTTCCTGCGCGGTTTGTCCTTTTTTAGACGCTCTTTCCGCGGCCGGTTTTTTGACCTCGCGATAGTAGCCCTCGTAAAAGGCCAACAGGCTCATCCCTCTCCGGTGACCATGCTGCTGCGCGAAGTAGTGATACATTTTATCGCGCTCGTCCTGATACCCTTCGAATAGCCTGATTTCCCGGTATAAGTGATACAAAGCTGAGACCAGCATGGTCATTCCCTCAGGGTTAAGGGTGAAAGCTCCCTCCAGCGCCGTATCTTCATAGAATATTTGCTCCGGCCGAAAGTAAAATCTGGTCGTGGCCTGGTGTTTGAACACCTCATCTGGGTTTTCTGTCTCTTCTTCTTGAGCTTCAACCGCCTCTTCCGTTTCCGCTTCTTCTTGCTCGCTTTGTTTGCTTTTCGCCTCCTCAGGAGATAACCTTTCTTCTTCCGGCAAGCCGGCCGTTTCATGCAGTCTCATACAGGTTGCCTTAAAACGTTCGTACGCTTCCGTCAGGATCTGTTGGCGGCGGGGCACACCGGCCTGGCCATACTGATCGGCCAGCTCCCGAATATACGCTAACGTATCCAGGACTTCACCTAAAAGAGGAACCTCCTGGCGCAGATGGCTTAGCTTCTGGCGTAGCTTCAAGTCCCAGTCTGGATCGACGCCGGATACGCCGATATTAAATTCCAGGAAGCCGTAGGCGATTAATTGATCCATATAAGCCTCTATCTCTTCGGCTGGCGCATCGATGTACTCATTGTCAATGATAGTTTGTACCACATCTTTATAGACCACCCCTGCTCGCTCGGCTGAGGTCAAGAACTGAAATAGGTCCAGCACGGGATTCAGAGGGATGCGCTGAAAAGACTCAACATTATTGCTGTTGGTCAGAAAAAGGTAATGGTCCTCTTCTTTGGTCAGGGTGGGATTGGGCCGGACGAGAAAGTGGCGGTAGATGGCCGGATAATGGGTGAACAGGTCCTGGAGATACTTATAGAGATAGTTATTCAGGCGGATGTGGCTAATGACCTTAGGTGTGGCGCTTCCTGGCAGATACAAAACAGTAGGATTATCAAAGCCAGACCGGGCCGGTTCTGCTGTTCCGTTGGCGGACTTTGAGGTAATCTCTCCCAGCGCCAGATGGGTAAAGGTGCTAAAGGGAGAGGTTTTGGCGTAAATCCGGGCAATATACTTGATCAGACTCAACTCCGTTTTTTTATCCTGGCTGGTCAACGCCGAAGTATCTCGGCTGAGATAGCTGGGGATGCCGTGCTTTAATAGCGATTGGCTGGACAGAATCAGGCCCTTTTGCAAATTATCTGCTTCGATCAAGTCATGTAGATGGTGCCGGGCGACCTCAAGCTCCTGTCGATATGTCGCTTCACCCTTTTGCCAAAGCCGGTCGATATCCTCCTGGTGTTCGATATACTGCTTAATCGCCGCATAGACTTCTTGGGGCAAATGCGGGCCAACTTGAGCTAGCGTTTCCAGGGGGACCTCTCGTTCGTTGAAAATGTCTCGCCGCAGATTGATCAAAGACACCCGGATGGCATTATCCGTCTGGGCACCGATGACCTCATATAGGGCTTCGCTTAGCCGCTCTTTGAGGCGCTTGATACTTGTTTTGTGCACATGAATTTCGTTGGCAATTTGGGCCGTTTCCGGCAAACGAAGGCGCTCTAATGATTCAAACGGCCCTCCGGCGACGCGGATAAGCACGTGGGGAAATAACTTCATGATAAATCTCCTACTATAACTTCTGTCTTAGCCTGCAAGCTCCAATTGATCCTTCACCAGGTTGTAATAAGCGCCCCGCAAGCTGGTTAACTCGGCGTGCGCCCCCTGCTCCACAATTTGTCCTTGCTCCAGCACCACAATCTGATCGGCCTTTTTAACCGTGCTTAAGCGATGGGCAATGATGACCACCGTTTTGCCCTTGAAGAAAGCTTCGAGCTTTTCCATAATACTGCGCTCATTGCTGGCATCAAGGGCGTTGGTGGCCTCGTCAAAAAATAGATAG
>JAABXR010000002.1:14715-14963 GCA_011776225.1 Phycisphaerae bacterium | reverse complement strand
ATGCTCCTTACGTGCCGGGGTGGGACTGCCACGGTCTGCCTATCGAATCAAAGGTGGTGTCAGAGCTTGGGGATAAGGTGCGCGAGATGAGCAAGCCCGAAATCCGCAAGGCGTGTAAGAAATACGCGAGCAAATACGTCAAGCTGCAAAGCAGGCAGTTTCAGGAATTGGGGATATTCGGCGATTTCGATAATCCTTATCTTACATTTACGCCGGGTTACGAGGCGGGGATTATGGAAGTATTCTCG
>JAABXR010000002.1:0-14709 GCA_011776225.1 Phycisphaerae bacterium | reverse complement strand
TGGTTTATAAGCAGTTGAAGCCGATTCACTGGTCGATTGGGTGCGAGACGGCGCTGGCTGAGGCTGAGCTGGAATATAAGGACATTTCGTCGCCGAGTATCTTTGTGAATTTTCCTGTTGCCCGAGAAAGTATTGGTCCATTGGTCGAGCTTGGGCTGGTTGAGGAGGGCAAAGTTGAGGATGCAAAGGTCTGCTTTATGATATGGACGACGACGCCGTGGACTCTTGCGGCGAACCTGGCGGTGGCTGTGCATCCCTACCTTGAATATGCGGCGATGAGCTATGAAAGGAACGGGGAGAAATTTGTCTCAATAGTAACAACCGATCGGATCGAGGCGGTTGTTGAGGCGGGCAATCTGAAAAAGAAGGAATACAGAGTCAGCAAAAAAAGAGCCAAAGGCAGTGATCTGGAAGGGCTGCGTTATTTGCATCCTTTCGTGGGAAAGAATCCGACAGGTAAAGACGCTTATATGGTTATCCCGGCCGAGTACGTAACGACGGCCGATGGGACCGGATTGGTCCATACGGCACCGGGGCACGGGATCGAAGACTTTATGTCAGGTCAGAAGTTCGGGCTTGCTGTTTATTCGCCGGTTCTGGACGACGGGCGATATGATGATACGGTGCCGGACTGGCTGCGGGGACGAAATGTGTTGGAAGTTGATACTGTTGTTAACAAGCATTTACAGGATACGGGGCTGTTGTTTGCGGAGGGTGAGATTTCGCACAGCTATCCTCACTGCTGGCGGAGCAAAGGGCCGGTGATTTTTCGGGCGACGGAGCAGTGGTTTGTCAGTGTTGACAGGGAATTGCCCGGCGTCGAAAAGAGCCTGCGTGATTTGGCGCTGGAGCGTGTTCGGGAAGTTCGATGGATTCCCGCGTGGGGACAGAAACGGATTGAGGGGATGCTTGAGACTCGGCCGGACTGGTGTATCAGCAGGCAGCGAAGCTGGGGGCTGCCTATACCATCGTTTGTGAATTCGAAGGGGCAGAGCCTGATGACGAAGGAATCTGTGTTGGCGGTTGCCCGGCATATCGGCAAGAATGGCTCGGATAGCTGGTTTACGGATTCACCGCGGCAGATATTAGGCGATGATTTTGATCTGCCTGAGGGATTTTCGTTCGATGACCTTGAGAAAGAAGAAAATATATTCGACGTCTGGTTCGAAGCGGGGTGCAGCTGGTACAGTGTGTGCGTTAAAAGTGCCGGGTGGCCCGTGCCGGTTGATTTGTACCTTGAAGGTTCGGACCAGCATCGGGGCTGGTTTCAGCTATCTCTTCTGCCGGCGCTGGGGGCGACGGGGAAAGAGCCGTTCAAGAGTGTTTTGACGCATGGTTTTACTGTCGATGAAAAGGGGATGAAGCAGTCGAAGTCATTAGGTAATTATGTCAATGCCCAGGATGAGGTGAAAAAATACGGGGCGGACATTCTGCGGCTGTGGGTGGCGAGTGTAAATTATCAAGAAGATATACGATGTAACGATGAGTTAATAGGACGGACGCAGGACGCCTACAGGAAGATCAGGAATACGCTGCGGTACCTGCTTGGTAATACCGATGATTTTGACCCGGGCAAAAACGCGGTGGCGTATAATGAGATGTTCGAGATCGATAAGTGGGCGATGCAGCAGCTTCAAAAACTGATTGCGAATGTAACGGAGGCATACGAGAACTTTGTCTACCATAGAGTTTTTTCACTCCTTTATAATTTCTGCACCGTCGAGATGAGCAGCATCTATATGGACGTGCTCAAGGACAGACTTTACTGCGACGGGGCAGAAAGCCTATCAAGGCGCAGCGCGCAGACGGCAATGTGCAGGATAGTTGACAGCCTTGTTAGAATGCTGGCTCCTATCCTTGCTCACACGGCAGAAGAGGCCTGGGGGGCGATGAAGTTCAAGTCGCAGGCGGTTGAGAGCGTACACCTTGCTGATATGCCGAAGGTCGATGAATCCATTGACCGGCGCGGGGATGAGGGGAAATGGCAAAAGTTGATGGGGCTGCGCGACGAAGCTTTGCGGGTGCTTGAGGAATTGAGACAGGAGAAAAAGATCGCGAGTAATCAGGAAGCGCGCGTGACTGTTTACAGCGAGGATGAGGAACTGGTCAGGATTGTAAATGAGTTTGGTCTCGAACAGTTTGGGGCCTTGTGCATAGTCAGCGAGGTGAAAGTACAAAAAGGTACGGGCGAGACAACGGTTGCAGCGGAGAAAAGCAGTTATAGAAAATGCGAGCGTTGCTGGAATCTCTGGCCGAGCGTTGGGGCCGACGTTAAACATCCTGATTTATGCAAGAGATGCGTCGAGACGGTTTAGAACTTCGTATCTCGTGAAGGGTAATGTAGCATTTCTACCGCAGGCCGCGATGAGCATCGTTCAAGTACACGGAGGCCCGTTAGGGCCGGAGTGATTAAAGACAATGCGAACCGAAGGTAGAAATGCGTAGGGAGAAAAGAATATCGAGTATTGAACAAGAAATTACGAATGATGAAGTTGAGATTGCCGCGTCGGTCTTCGACCTCCTCGCAATGACATTTTGTGGTGGATTCCTCCTTTCGCGGGAATGACAGGTTTTCGGTGTGTGATGCATACCCTGCCATACTTAATTGTCGTTAGTATATAGTATTGAGTATTTATCCGGTTGAGGCCGGAAAGACCGGCCCCAGTTAGATAACGCTTCGCTATCCCACAGGGCAAGTTCACGGGGTAAACGGTTTTTTTTGTTGCAATTTAAGGGGATTTTGTTGATAATAATATTAGAGATAAAAGGCATACAAGCTGAAGCAAAACAGCGATGACGCCAAGATGTTGTGTGCGAGGTTTTAGTAAGGATGGTATTTACGACACAAAATGAAGAAATGGGCAATACCAATTGGTTTTGAAACAGCAGGTACATTAGTATTTTTTTCGGGACTTCTTTATTATATATTTTTTGTGATGCTTCCTGAGCCACGCCCGGAAATTACAAAGGAGCTACTGGAAAAATATCTCTCTCAAAAAGAAGTATCCGCAAACATCATGACAACCGGGGGAATATTTCTTTTTATTGGATTAATAACAATGCTGGTGATTATTCTTACCGCGTTAATCACCAAAAAAGAACTCGGTGGATTAGGTTTCGCAAGTCTACAGAAAAAATTGAACTCGCGTGTTTTCATATTAATAAAATACTTAATGCTTATAGTGCCTTTTTTTATTCCGGTCTTATTTAACTTTTTCTATCAACCTATTAACAAAAATATTACTGTTAAACATTTCGGATGCGGCTGTCCAAACCTTGATGGCAGTTACGGTTTTGATTCGAACGATTTTAATATGATACTTTGGATGCCGGTACTGTTTATATCAATTCTGTTATGGGCATTCTTAGCAAATCAAGTGTTTAAGAACAAAACGAAGGTTTGGGCTATTCTGGGGGGTATATACATATTGACACTTTTGTCATTAAGGTTTTATGGTCGATCAATCTGGTTGTAAATAACGAACAAGGAAAAATGAATAACTTTATTGAGTGTGACGTTAAAGTGGCTGGTGAAGTTGATATTATATGGAAGAGTACAGAGAAGTATGATATGGAGAACATAAGATGCTAAATCGCGTGTTATTGATTATGATTGTTTTAATTTATGTGGGCGGTTGTGAGGGAGAAACCAGAGACGTAAATTCGGCCGAAGACATTCTTGAGCAGGACGAAAATGGAAACCTGGTCCTGTATGTGTCCAACCAGAGTTTTGCGATATCGCCGGTCGATATTACCATCCATATCGACGGAAAGAAGGCCGTAGATAGGAAATTCGACGTTGGCAACCAACATAACTGGATCGGTCATTCGTTTAGTCTCAGCAAAGGCGAGCACAAACTGGTCGCGGTTTCGAAAAAGGGTCGTGCAAGTTTTGAGGGGCAGTTCGAGATAAAGGACAAACACTGGGCAGTCATCGTTTACAGTTACTATCCTGATAATACTCGCGGGGCCGAGCCAACACCGAAACAATTCAATTTCAATATCCAGGACAAGCCCATATACTTTCAGTGAGGTTATAGTTTTGTGGGAAAGATATAAACGGTAGTTAGCTTCTATGAAAGAAATAGAGCATAAAAAAATCAAAAGAAGAATACGTTTATTACTTATTTTATTTATATTTGGTTTGGTATTCGGGTGTCAGTTGGTTTTGTTTGTCAGGCCGGAATTAGGCTGGCTTAATAATATATTCGGTGAGGGGACGCGCATGGGGGAAAATTTTCCCAATCTATCCGCCTGGATTAGTCACCTCTATGAAGGTATTACAGAGACATACAGCAAGTACCCATTTATGGCCTATTGTATGGATTGGTTAGCTTTTGCACAACTTGTATTTGTCGTTTTCTTTATTGGAGCTATTGCGGATCCAGTGCGGAATATATGGATAATAAAGAGCGGGATGGTTATATGCGTGCTGCATATACTCTTAGCATTTGGAAGCGGCAGCTTTCGGGGCGTGCCTTTATTTTGGCGATTTCTCGACAGCAGCTTCGGTTTTATTGGTTTTATAGTACTGTATATTGTATATAGGAATGTTAAATATTTAGAGACAAGACCTGCAAATAAATTTGGGAGCTAAACAATAAGGAAAAGGCAGCTTTGTTAAGCTGTGCAATCGCACGAGCCCTGAAGGAGATAAGAAGTTCAGGATGGAATGGAACAAGAAAAAGTCCCAAAACAGGCTAACGAAAATACTCAAACCGGTCTTCCTGGGAATTGTTGACTTTATAGGAGTCGTTACGCTTGTGGTTGGTGTTTATGGAACTGCTTTTAACCTATATAATTACTTGTTTGAGCATGACCTATATATGATAGGATTATTTCTATCTCCAGTTCTTGCGGTCGCCGGCATGGGTATTGTATACGCAGGGACAACGTATCTTAATCGAGCTAAAAGCTTTCTGGAAAATGCCTGGTTACTCGGTATTATGATAGTATGTCTCGGGATATTCTCTTTCTGTTACAGGTTAGTTACGAACGTATTAACTTATGAAATCCTGGAACTGACTATGGACGTAACTTTAGTTATAATAGGTTGCCTTTTCGTTTGGGTAAGCAGGAAAAAGAGTAAGGTTAAAAATAAAAAAAGGAGAGTAATATTAAAAGGTAGCTCAACGTAACACGACAGGTGCGGTTGAGGTCGTGCAGAACGGATAAATAGGCGGATTGAACATAGTCATCGGGAGAAAGATATGAATTGTCCAAAGTGTGATACAGGATTGAAAACATCGGTTTATGAAGGAGTGGAAATCGACAAGTGTGCCAAGTGCAACGGCACATGGCTTGACGATGGGGAAATCGTTAAAATCGTGGAGACAAAAGAGGAAAAGTTCGATGAGAAGCTGGTGAGGGAGACGCTGGCGCTGGGATTTAGCGGCGTGCCGAAAGAAGAACAGCAAAGGGTCGTGCAGTGTCCCAAGTGCGGGGCGGGAATGGAGGCGTTTAACTACGATTATTCCAGCGGCGTCATCCTTGATCGGTGCCCTGAAGGGCATGGCCTCTGGCTCGACGGTAGTGAGCTGGAGAAGGTACAAATAGTCAGAGAGCAATCGGAGGAAGAATTCGAAAAAAGCAAAGAGGACTGGACGGCATTGGCAAAATCGGCGCTTAGCGATAAAGAAGAAATCGCCGATGAGAGCCGCCGCAGGAATATGCGGCCGACGAGGTATCTGGCGAACTGCCTCATTCGAAAGCTCATTGGGCGTTAATAATATAAGAGAGGCCATGAAACAATTATACGTTCCAGACAGAAGCAAATGGCGAAGGTGGCTTTCTCAACATTATGCCACGGAAACGGGGATATGGTTAGTCTTTTACAAGAAAGAAACATCGAAGCCATCGATTGCCTATGAGGATGCAGTTGAAGAGGCGTTATGTTTCGGGTGGGTCGACAGTATCATCAAGAAAATCGACGCAGAAAAGTATGCCCGTAAATTCACACTCAGAAAAGACAAGAGCAACTGGTCAGAGCTTAATAAGAAGCGAGCCAGGAAAATGATAAAGGAAGGGCTGATGACCGATGCGGGAGAGGCGAAGATAAAGGCGGCCAAGAAAAACGGGATGTGGGGGCAGGCCGCTACGGCCGGGATATCATTTGAAATGCCATCGGAATTTAAACGGGCTTTAGCCAAAAATAAAAAGGCCAAAGGGAACTTTGAAAAACTTGCACCTTCTTATCGAAAGCACTATATCGGGTGGATAAACGCAGCCAAGCGCCAAGAGACGAAACAGAAAAGGATAAGAGAATCGATCCATCTCCTTGAGAAGGGAGAGAGGTTAGGATTAAAATAAAAACAGAACAATCGGACGCACTCCGTTACCGGATGTATATAGACTGTGACAACTAAATGATATCGTGCATAGGAGGGATTTTTATGTTAGAATGTATGTGGTTGCCAGCGGTCTAAGCCGGCCTGCTTAGGATGAACAGGGGCAGGCGTGGAATAATGTGAATCAGGACTTTAGATGATAGAGGTATGAGATGTTGAAACAGTATGTAAGAAATATATGGGCCATTGTGGTCGTATTGACTGTTGGCGCGTTGTTGTCGTCGGGATCTGATACAATCGGCAGGAGCGAGACGATTAATGAAAATACCCTTAAAGCGCACATTAGCTTTTTGAGTGATGATTTATTAGGGGGACGAGGTGTCGGGAGCGTGGGCAGTTCAATAGCGCAACTCTATATTGCCAATCAAATGCAACTTTCAGGGCTTAAGGGTGGCTTCGGAGGCTCAGGCTATTACCAGAAGTTCGATATGGTCGAAATCAATACAAAGACGGACATGCAACTAACAATCTCAGGTAAGCGTAAAGAGCTTGGTTTGAAATACTATGACGAGTTTCTTTCGTTTCCGGGGGTTCAACTGGAACAAATTAAGATAAACAAGGCTGAACTGGTCTTCGCCGGTTATGGTATTGTTGCGCCGGAATATGACTGGGATGATTTTAAGGATGTGGATGTTAAGGGGAAAGTTCTGCTTGTTATGAATAACGATCCCAATACGGATGATCCGGACTTTTTCGGTGGTAAGGCAAGACTGTATTACGGGCGGTGGAGCTACAAATATGAGCAGGCAGCGCGGATGGGTGCAATCGGGGCAATTATTATTCACACAACACCATCGGCGGGGTATCCATGGAAAGTGGTTCAGACAAGCTGGTCGGGGGCGCAGTTCGAGCTTCCTCAAAGCGAGCAGTCGAGCTTGTTGTACAAAAGCTGGGTGACAGAGGAGGGAGCCTATAAAATCACCAAATTAGGCGGGAAGAATCTCGATGAATTAAGAGAGGCAGCGGAAAGCAGACGATTCAAACCGGTGCCATTGGGAGTGACGGTGAGCAGCAGTCTTGAATCTACATATCGCAATGTAAAAGCGACGAACGTCGGGGGAGTGATTGAGGGCAGCGACCCGGAATTAAAAGACGAGGCGATTGTATTTACGGCCCATTATGACCATTTAGGTATCGGGAAAACCGTCAACGGAGATTCTATTTATAACGGCGCGCGGGACAATTCATCTGGAGTTGCCTGTATTTTGACTCTGGCAGAAGCGTTTTCACGATTGGAGCATCCCGTGAGGCGGACACTTGTATTTCTTGCCGTAGATGGAGAAGAATCGGGCTTGCTTGGTTCCCAATACTACGCGCAGAATCCTACATTTCCTGCAGGAAAGATTGCGGCGAATATCAATATCGACACCGTTAACATTTGGGGAAAGACACGAGATGTTTCGATAGTCGGTTCAAACAAGTGCACTATCGATGCGGAAGTGAAAGAGGTCGCAAATAAATATGGTAGAACCGCCCTACCGGACCCCAGACCGGAACAAGGTTCTTTCTATCGAGGTGATCAGTTCTCATTTGCAAAAATCGGAGTCCCGGCTCTTTATTTAACGGGCGGACAAGACTATATCGATCGAGAAAGAGGATGGGGACAAAAACAAGGGTCAAACTGGGTTAATACGCATTACCATCAACCTTCAGATGAATATAATCCAAAGTGGGATTTAGGCGGATGTGTACAGGACTTGCATCTAATATTCGAAGTTGCGCTGAGACTGGCAAATAAAGAGCAGATGCCATCATGGCTTGCCGGTGATGAATTTGAACCGGTACGGTTAAAGGCGATTGAAGAACTCAATTAACATAATAACCATACTTTCAAAGAAAGAGTCCATTAACCGGGAAATATCATTGTACGAGGAAAGGTCGGTGCGTTTTCTTCTTGTCTTTGTCAACAATGCGGGGGATAATTGGAGATATGAACGTTGATCCGTAACAGTGGATTGCATGGGGATGTGGTTAACAAGGTACCATAGCTAACGAAAGGAGTCGAATACATGACAGGCCGTAAGATATTAAAGTACATCGCAACGGTGACGTTGGGGGGGATTTGTATTATCGGTCTGGCGGTCATTTTGATAGCCGGTTGGTTCATTCTGGCCCTTGTTTTTCCCAACCGGATGAACGTGACCGGCCGAGTAACGGACAAAGCGGGTAAACCAATGATGGGAGTGGAGGTTCGTGCTGTTCCCTTACCCATTTACGATGGCTACTCAGAAGCGGGCACGATGGAAGCTCAAGGCAAAGANNAGGCAAAGAACATACAGCGTTTACCGATGAGGACGGTCGCTTCCGGTTTAAGAGGATTATCGCAAGCGGAGGCGTTAAAGAAGGGATGTGGCTGCAGGAATACGATATACAGGTGGAAGCGGAAGGCTATAAGTTTCAGACAATCCGATTACGAAACAATTGTGACAGGCACCAGGACGTTATTAATCTTGCGGATGTGACCCTTGAAAAAGAAGAATCGGGATTTGAAAAGCGGCCGGAGAATGAGCCTGCGGTGGTCCTTCGATAGAATTTTGAGATTATAAAAAACCTTGTAAAAACAAGAGTGATTGTTTATAATGGTTTTGACCGATTGGGTAATAAAATCGGAATAAAAACTATTCAAGAGTTGAGTTTGGGGGCCAAATGAATGCGATGCGGCGAAGAAAGGGCTTTACACTGATAGAGTTATTACTTGTGATAGCCATCATCGCACTACTGATGGCGATACTTCTCCCGGCCCTCGAGAAGGCCAAAGACCTGGCGCGAGGGGCGCTTTGCAAGTCTAACCTGCGGAATTACACAGTTGCGATGATGATTTACCTGGAAGACAATGACGGCGTATTCTGCGATCCGGACATGTGTTACTTCAGCCAGGTTGGGCCCTTTCCCGTTGAATCAGGGATAACCAATTACCGGCATCTTCGCTGGTGTAACAGGGACATTTATCTTAGAGAACATCCCGAATACGGTGGTACGCTTTTTCCATACTTGAAGGAGGCGAGGGCTTTTATCTGTCCAACTTTCAAGGGGATGGCGACGGCCGATTCACAGGACCATTTCTACAGGGACTATGGCAGTCAAATTAAAAGCTATTTTCCCTGGTATAACTATACGATGAATGCATATCTGGGCAGCCCGAACGCAAGCGTGACACAAACAAGTATCAGGCGGTTAACGGAAGTCAGGCAGACTGCGGAGACGTATTCCTTTACGGAAGAAAGTCCTATCGTTGATACTCAGTACAGCGTTTCGGGCCTAAACGATACTTTTATGGTTCCCGGCAGCGACAGCATGATAAGTAACTGGCTCAGCCATCCTACGGTTAACGGCAGCCATCACCTGATTAAGCCGGGACCAAAGGGCGTGGGAGCTTTTTGGGACGTCATCGCTGGGTTCCATCATGCACCGACCGCGGACTGGCTGGGCGGAAAAGGAAACTGTGCATTTCTCGACGGACATGTTGGTGCTCATTCACGTCTTGAGACGTTTCCATTGGCGTGGCCGAAATGAACGAAAGAACTGTCGCAAACCGTATCCCTTTACAATTCTTTTTATCATGGCTTTTCAGTGGGTATCCAAATTCGAAGATTTTTTACTACTACACAGTTCTTTTCACCAATCTTGACGTTAGCCACTATCAAAGTTTATCCACAATCAACAACTGATGCTGATCGTGTTGTAATCCTGATTCTTATTACAGGCAACCCGTCGTAACAAACTGTTTATGGTGGCGGCGGCGGTGGAGGTGGCGGAGACATCATAGTCGTAAAATTCCAAACCGTGCCTTCCGTTTTACCCCAGCCATTAATCTCGTCTATTCGCCAGTAATACTTGGTGGCCTCAGACAAATCGCCGGGATCAAATGTTGTAGTAGTCTGGTTGCATATAAAAGGCGGTGGATTTGTTGTGCCAAGGTAGACATCGTGTGATGTTGCATCGGAACCTGCCGTCCAGCTTAAATCAGCAGTTGTAGCAAGACCCAAAGCATTATCAGTCGGATTCGGATTGCTCGCCTGCTCCGGCAGTGGCGGTATAGTCGTAGCCGTCAGCCAGTATTTTACTACAGCGTCCACGTCTCTATTATCGACCTGTTCGTCGCCGGTGAGGTCGGCACCGCCACATTGACCGCAGTTGGTTTGCGACCAATATAAAGTCAGAGCGGCAATGTCTTTGAAGTCCACCCTGCCGTCTCTGTTGCAGTCGCCAAAAACTGAATAATCAGTCGTCAGCAGCTCGACCATGGCTCGACCGAGGGCATCGCCGACCAGCATGTAGGTCTCGGCGTTGTGGTTGTAGTGGTAGCCCTGATTGCTCGGACCGAAGTTGCGCCAGTAGCTGCGGGCCTCCATGGTTTTGACGTTGTCGGTGAACTCGGGATAGTTGCCCGTCTCGCCGCTGACGGCAAGCTGGGCATTGGCAACGGTCAGACCGGCTCCTGAGAGATCCCAGCCGCCGAAGGCGATGGTGGCCAGCACGAAGGGAGCGTTCGGATCGATGTTGGCCGGATATCGGTTTTCGTAGTACTGCCGCAGCTTCCTGATGAAGTTGACCATGTTGAACTCGTATCGGGAGGCATATGGCTCGCCCTGGTCCTTGTGTCCCTGCCACCAGACGAAGCCTGCGATTTCGAATCCCTGCGCGGCGTACTCCGGGTACTCGGAGGCGAAATTGTCCAGAATGTCGGTCACGTTAAAGACCGGCGATCCGGCTGCGGGGGCCCAATCGCTTTCGTCCATGAAGTATTCGTCGTACTGCTTGCCGGCATACCACTGGCCCGGAACCGGCGGATCCGGCTCTTCGCCAATCGGCCAGGAGCCTGTGCTGTCCCCATATCCGGCGTATGTTTTGCCGTCGTAGTCGAACCGTGCGCTGCCCGGTGGCAGGCAGTCCCAGCCCAGAGACCTGTTGCCGATGGAAGTTTTTATGAGCAGAACCGGTTCGTCGTGGTAGTATCCCATCACATGACCGAAACCCAGTTCAGGTCCGAACGAGGAAGAATTGGCACCAAAGCGTGGTGTAAGCGGGCCGTCGCCAATCGCGCTGATCACCCCGCGGTACATCACGTCGTTACGAACAGTCCACGCTCCTGCCTCATCGACCAGGTTCGGGAACTTGTTCTCTACATTCGTAATGGTATTTAGGGTTCCCAGTTCCGTTCCGCCGACCCTTCCGAATCCAACCATGTTGGATTGGCCGGACATAATATACACTTTAACCGGCTCGGTTGTGCTGCCGGTTGAGTCGTCCGGATCCGGGAGGGGATACGGAACCACCGGCCTATCGCCCGGCTTGGTCGGGTCGGTGAAGGAGGCGGCGACCTCGTACCAATCTTCGGCATCGTCGCCATCGCTGTCAAGCACCGTCGGGTCGGTCCCGGTGTCGGATTCGTCGACGAAGACACCGGTGCCCGTCTCAACACCGTCTATCAGTCCATCGTTATCGTGATCAGCATCCGTCGGGTCGGTGCCGGTGTCGGAGGCGCTAACATAGGTGCCGGTGTTGGTCTCTACTCCATCGTTCAGCGTGTCGTCGTCGGTGTCGGCATCGAGCGGATCGGTGGGAGGACGCAATCCTGCACCTGCGATTTCATCGCCGTCTAAGAGCGTATCGTCGTCGGTATCGGGATTGTTGGGGTTGGTCCCGAGATTGTATTCGGCCATGTTGGTCAGCCCGTCGGGTTCGAGGTCGTCTCCCGGATTCAGGGCGGTGGGCGAAGGCGGACTGGTATGCAAGAGTTCGTAGGCGTCCGGCAGGCCGTCGCCGTCGGTGTCATCTACATAANNATCGGATCGCCGGTCGGACTGCCATCAATATACGAATCCACCCGCCAGTAGTATGTGTCTGCAACGGGAGCATTGACCGTCACAGAATTGGCATCTGGAATTCCGCTAATCCCCGGTACCTGCGTGAGCGATCCCGGACCGGTGCCAAACCACACGTCAACATACACCGGAGGAGTACACGGATCCATGTTCGTCCAGCTTAATTCGACATTGCCGGCCGGAACCGTGGCACCATTTGCCGGAGAAGGATTCGTCGCACCAGCCAGTACGATAACCAGGGGCTCCGATAAAGCATACATGGGCATAAAGTATTCAGGCGGATCCTGAGTCCACATCCGCCAAACCCAGTCGGTAGTTGAGGATGCGTTTCCCTGTCCAACCTGACCTGTCGAACCTAAAGGATTGCCATCACTGCCGCCCGTTCCGGCGGTGCCATCGGTTAATGTACCGGTCCACGGCCAATACGCCCAGGTAGTTCCAAGTTCAGTAATGTTGATTATATTCTGAATTGATCCATCCCATAAGTCTGCGTAGTCGCTGGCTACGAGGGTACGGCCGTCCAAAAGAAATATGGCGTGGCCGGAGCCGTCAACGTTCGGATTGGTCGAGGTGTTGTCTCTTGCATCCACGGCAGCCGTCGAGCCGATGACCTTCCATGTACCGCCAAAGGTGGCGCCTATGTTAAGGGGGGAGGCGTCGGCAAGACCCTGTACCCACGCGTTGTAAGTTGTTATATCAGCCGACATTGCGTTAGTTGTCGCGCTCGTGTGAAAGGCGAGTCGATATTGATCCCCAACCGCCCATGGGGTGCCGGTGGCAGGATTGTTGCCCGCCAGGGTCTCAGGGGTCAGGATACCGAGTTCGCCCGCAAGTTGACTGGCCTGTGCCGGTCCTGAGAAGATTGTCATCGTCAGGGCGACGAGGATAAAAACTGTTTTGATTCTGTTTCCTGCAACCATGATATTCTCCTGCTCAATTGAGTGTTATTACATTGAATAACAATACCAAAAGGCATTTCTGTACGTTTTGACCCTTCTCTTATGAGACTGCTGTGTAATTCAGTTCCTATCATACCTAAACTACATTGCATTTTCAATAATTTTTCGACAATTCAGGACGCCATTTGCAATTAAACGCAAGAAAACAGGTTATTTGTGTCAAGAATCTGCTTTTTCCCTTTGTGCTCGCAATCGTCATAAGAAAATCCAAAAATACAATGCAAAGCGCGAGATTAGATATTAGAATGCAGGCTCTTTCAAATATTTTATTATTACAATTTAACGGTTTAATATTAAAACCGAGTTTTAGGAGCATAAATCCAAGATGTCTAAAAAAGGTAAATATGTTTACGAATGGCCGCGGCCGATGGTAGCAGCCGATGCCGCGGTTTTTGGTATTTTTGAAGGCAAGGCGAAACTTCTGCTTGTCGAACGCGGGAACGAGCCCTTCAAAGGGCAGTGGGCCTTGCCCGGTGGATTTGTAAATATCGATGAGGAACTGGAGGACGCGGTAGCCAGAGAACTGGCAGAGGAGACAGGGCTTACGGGGGTCGGGCTGAAACAGATCCATACTTTTGGCAATTGCGGCAGAGACCCCAGAGGACGAGTAATCACAGTAACATATATGGGAATATTGGCAGAGGGTACGGTCGAAGTTGCGGCCGGTGACGACGCGGCCAAGGCTCAATGGTTCGATATAGAACAACTGCCTAAAGATTTAGCCTTTGACCACGACGAAGTTACAAAGTTCGTAATAGAAAGGCTGAAGAGGGAGAATCCAGATTTGCTAAAAAATGGGTGATAAATGCTTTTTATGGGGTTTTTGTGGGTATAAACGGGTGTTGGAAAAAAATTTCAAAATTTTTTATTTTTTTCATTGACATCTTGTACAAATGTACGATATTCTAATTGTACATATGTAAAAGGAGTATTATATGACTAAGGTAAAATTACCAGCAGTAAGCCCAGCCGAAACAGAGATCCTAAGATTGGTATGGCAACTTGGCAAAGCGACAGTTCAAGATGTCTGCGACAGGTTGCCTTCGAAGAGAAAAATAGCCTACGCAACAGTCCAAACTCTGTTACGGCGGCTTGAGAAGAAAGGGTACCTAAGACACTACAAACAAGGCAAAGCACATGTTTTCTTCAATGCGGTCAAAAGCGAAGACGTCATAAAAAGGTCGGTAGGTGATTTTGTAGAAAGGCTCTTCGGCGGAGATCCTATACCACTTATGCAATACCTTGCCGAGCACGGCAAAGTGACCGCAGATGATATTGAAAGATTGAAGGAGATTGTTCGTAAAGAATAGGTAACGAATGGAATCATTCTATCTAAAGGGAGAAGTTAGAATGGAAACTATTTTCATCCAAATCACGAACTATCTGATGGCCCTAAGCTGGCAGATAGGAGTTCTTGTAATAGTAATCGCGGCTCTGACGCTTTTATTGAAAAACAAAAGTGCCCATATTCGATACCTGCTTTGGCTCGTAGTGCTTGCTAAGTGCCTGATTCCACCTTTGTTTACCATCGCCCTTCCCATTCTGCCACAGGAGAAGCAGTTAGAGCCGGTCTCTGCG
>JAABXR010000375.1:1621-2118 GCA_011776225.1 Phycisphaerae bacterium | reverse complement strand
AAGCTGGCAGTTTGCCCGTCACCTTCAGATTTCCCAGCCCCTCTTTTATCTGGAATAAAGACAATCACCCCATTTTCAGTCAGGTGCTTGGCCCATGTTAATGGGAAGCGATTCTCTCTAAAGCTCGGTGCAGAGCCGTGTATAAAAACAACCGCTGGAAGTGATCCAGTTATAGACTGATCTACATCTTCAGGCATAAATAACATTCCTGCCAGATTCAAATCCTGTTCCGGGTTGTGAAAACTGACTTCTTCATACGTTACCTCGTCCAATGTGACCCCGGACCATTCTCTTGGTTCATCCTTTGTTGTCTGGGCCACTACGACCGGGACAACCAGCAGCATCAAAACAAATGCTAATACAATTAAACTTATTTTCTTTTTCATTTTCAATCTCCTTATGTTGTACCTGACATCTTTTGCAACTGAAAAATTAGTTTGTGTCAACTTCGATATATGTGGCGATTCCCTTCTAGTCTGACAGAAATCGCCTCAAAA
>JAABXR010000375.1:1047-1585 GCA_011776225.1 Phycisphaerae bacterium | reverse complement strand
AAGAAAAAGTGGGTAGAACGACCGGGTGGCATCCTCTTCCTCATCATCAGCTATTGCATATGGGGCGCGGTCTCCCTCCGCTGGATTACCGAATTTATGGAAGAACAGCACCCTCTGACCTGGGCAATTAGCGCCATTTTATTTTTGGTTGGCTTACTTATTGGAATTGAACCGCTGCTTACGGCCGACTCCCCCCTTTTCAAAAATGGATATTTAATCTTTCAAACCGGGATAATTTTCCTGGCCTCCCTCTTCTATTTTGAACTCGATTTTTTTGCCCTGCTCTACATCGTTGTCTGTGGACAGGCTATGTTCCTGTTTCCAAAAAGAGGCCAGGTCTGGTTAGTCATATTAATCATTATTACAGCTGTCGGCCAAACTATTCAATTCGGATTACCAATCGCCATTTCATTCATCCTGCTCTATTCGGCCGCTTTGGTCTTCGTTGCCGTTTTTGTCAGAATGGTCCTGAGGGCCGATGATGCTCGCCAACAAAGCGAGCAATTACTGGCCGAATTACAAGAAGCCCATTCCCAAC
>JAABXR010000375.1:257-1009 GCA_011776225.1 Phycisphaerae bacterium | reverse complement strand
GGAGCTAGCCATCGCTAAAGAACGCACTCGCCTGGCCCGGGATTTACATGACTCCGTCGCCCAAACTCTTTACGGCCTGACCCTACAGGCTGAAGCTGCCAGCCGGAAATTAACAGCCGGAAAATCGGAAGAAGTCAAGCGGTACCTGAATGAAATTCAATCAGATGCCCAACAAACATTACAGGAGACCCGTCTCCTCATTTTTGAACTGCGTCCCCCGATTTTAGAAAGGAGTGGTTTGGCGGCTGCCCTAAAAGCACGGCTGGAAACGGTCGAGGCCCGCAGCGGTCTCGAAATGCACTTAGATGTGGAAGAAATCACCGGCCTAATACCTGAAGTTGAAACCGGACTTTACCGGATCGCTCAAGAAGCTCTCAATAACGCCGCCAGGTATGCCAACGCTGATCAATTAAATGTTTTCCTGGCCCAGAAAAATGGGGTTGTCATCCTGGAAATTGCCGACAATGGCATTGGCTTTGATATATCGGCCGTTCCCGCTGGCAGCGTTGGCCTGCAAGGTATGGCGGAGCGAGTGGAACAGATGAACGGCCGTTTAACCATTGAAACTTCCCCCAACCAGGGTACAAAAATCCACGTCGAGGTTCCCCAATGACGCTTGAAACCAAACCAATCCGAATTTTTATCGCCGACGACCACCATATCGTCCGTCGTGGTGTCCGTGATTTACTCGAAACAGAACCAGACTTTACAGTCATCGGCGAGGCCGCGAATGGTCAAGAGGCTGTCGAAGC
>JAABXR010000375.1:0-150 GCA_011776225.1 Phycisphaerae bacterium | reverse complement strand
TGACCAGCTTTGCCACGGACGACAAGGTCTTTCCGGCCATTAAAGCCGGGGCGCTCGGTTACCTCATTAAGGATACCGGCCCCGAAGAACTTATACGTGCCATACGACAGGTCCACCGAGGGGAAGCATCCCTGCATCCGACAATCGCAC
>JAABXR010000304.1 GCA_011776225.1 Phycisphaerae bacterium | reverse complement strand
AAGCGAGCTACAGTGTCCGCAAAACCGAGCCATTTGAAACAGAGGGCGACCAGGTAGATAAATAGTGGGGGCTTATCGACGGGCACACTGTCGAGCATTGGGTCGATACCGCTGCTGATGAGCTTGGCCCAGTAGGCGTAGAGTGCTTCGTCAGGATGCAGGGGGCTGTTAGCCAAAGGAGATAGAGGTAATACAATACCCAGGCCAAAGATGACGAGCAATGTCAATTGTAAGACCGAGGCTCGGCTTAATCGATGAATTTGTATTTGATTAAAGTCCACAGGGCTTTAATCCCCTCTTTAATAGGGCGAAGCTTTTTCCCTTCGGTAAATTCACGCCCGTTGTATGAGATTGGCACTTCATAAATGCGGTGTCCGCGTTTTAAGACTTTGGCAGTAAATTCAGGCTCAAACTCAAAACCGCGAGCGTGTAGGGGCATGTCTTTGATTAAATCGGCTGAGAAACACTTATAACATGTTTCCATATCGGAGATGATGGTATCATATAAAATATTGGTCACCAAAGTCAAAAATTTATTGCCAATCATGTGCGTAAAGAACATGGTTTTGGTTGGCCCACCCCGAAAACGAGAGCCGTAAACTACTTTAGTTTTGTTTTCCAGGATAGGTTGGATGAGAATACCGTATTCTCGGGGGTCATACTCCAAATCGGCGTCCTGGATGACAAAAATATCGCCGCTCGCCCGTTGAAATCCGGTGCGAACGGCAGCTCCTTTCCCCTGATTGTGCTCGTGGTAGACGGCGATAATGCCACCTTCGGCTGCTGCCGCCTCAATGATTTCTTGAGAGCCATCTGTTGAGCCATCATCAACCACAACAATCTCTTTTTCTAGGGTAATGGGCGTTTGGTTGGCAAAGCCGACTGAGACATTCACCTTAACGGCCTGGACACGACGGATGATTTCAGCCAGGGTTGGGACTTCATTATAAACAGGGATAATAACTGATAATTTCAAGAGAAATGCCTCCCAAAAAATATGATCATTATAGTTGAGCTTTTGTAGGTCTAGCAAATGAAGTGTGATGTGGGGTTATGGTTTTTCTGCCCTGAGGGTGAGCAGACAAAATTCGACCTGGGCTGGGAGGAGTTGATCGCCAGCCTGTTCGATTTCTGTGATTAACCGCTGCAATCCCATCCGGTAGTGCGCGTCGGGGATAGCGATGAGTTGGGAGCATGTATCTCGTCGTCGTACGGTTTCGACAAATTGGCGCAGGTCTTGCTCATAAGTTTGCTGATCTATGTCAAGAGCAATGTTTGTAAACCCTACCTCATGCATCAGGGTTAGCAACGTTTCTTTGGGGAGAAAATCTTGC
>JAABXR010000285.1:1030-1256 GCA_011776225.1 Phycisphaerae bacterium | reverse complement strand
CCAGCATTCTGCCCGAGTTGACCCCTTATGTGCTGATGAATTACACCGGCGAGGTTCGCGACGTGGCCACCCTGGCCCACGAATTAGGGCACGCCATCCACGCTATGATGGCCAGCGATCATTCGGTCCTGACGTTCCATTCCTCACTACCGATGGCGGAAACGGCCTCGGTCTTTTCCGAAATGTTGCTAACCGAACGTCTGCTGGCTCTGGAGAGCGATCCGGC
>JAABXR010000285.1:0-956 GCA_011776225.1 Phycisphaerae bacterium | reverse complement strand
GAAGGCCAAACAATGGAAGAATTACACCGGGCTTATCTGACCAATCTCCATGACCAATTCGGCGAGGTGATGGATATCGCGGATATCTTTAAACGAGAGTGGATCTCTATTCCCCATATTTACCATGTCCCCTTTTATTGTTACGCCTATAGCTTCGGGCAGTTGATGGTGCTGGCCCTTTACCAGCAATACAAGGAACAGGGCCAGGCTTTCATTCCCAAATACTTAAAGATTTTAGCCTACGGGGGCTCCGCTAGCCCGAATCAGATCCTTAGTGAAGCTGGCATTGATATTAGCTCTCCTGACTTCTGGCGCGGCGGCTTCCACGTGCTTGAAACCATGATTGATGAACTGGAAGCCATAGGGTAGTAACTCTCGGCCTTAGGCCCAATACTTTTCAAATAACGTAGTTTAGCCCCTTGTGGGCGGGCACAAGGCTTTTCAAATAACGTAGTTTAACCCCTTGTGAGCGGGCACAAGGCCCTATGCTACAGTCTTATTTGAATGGTATTGGCCTTAAGCCCGACCAACTAAAGGGACGTAAAAGTTCGTATTTTGTGCAAGGCTCACAATAAACTTTGTGGTAACTTGTACAAGTTAATTTTGGTCCAATAAATTTGAGGGTTTCTGCCAAAAATTACTTGACAGATATAGGGAGCTGTGTTACTATGGCCGCAATAAAGGGTGCTTGCATTTGCAACATTCAAAGCTCTTTCACAAGTGTTGGAAGATTTCATGGCTTTAACGCTTAACCTGGCAATCGTAGTACTACTTATTATTGTAGACCTTCTTATTTTGCGGAATAAGAGGGTGTTTGTGCTTGCCGGGAGTACAGCTTAAGCCAATCTGACTGAACAGTACAAACGCCTCTTAATACGCTAAGAGGCGTTTTTTTTTATCTTCTTTCCCTTGTGCAAACGCATCCCAGCGGCGATGTAGCCTGGCTGCCCCCTACA
>JAABXR010000163.1:240-1460 GCA_011776225.1 Phycisphaerae bacterium | reverse complement strand
CGAGTCGCCGGCTGGTCTCTAAATCAATACTGGGGTTAATGAACCGTCTGACCCCCACCTCGGCGGCGTTCGTCAAAACCTGGTCTCTATCTTCATCAAATTGCTCAAAATTAAGATGACAATGGGAATCTATCAGATCCACTAATATTTTCCACCTGGAATAATCAGCCCGAAAGTATACCAGACGCCCTAGGGGTTGGCAACAATATTATGAAATAATCGTGATTTTCTTCACTTAATAGCACAGCAACTCATACTTTCAATTTTTACTGAATATATCATACAAATTAAATCATTTTTGTCAATAAATGGGGATGAAAATATAAGCTAGCATGATCACAACCAAACTGAAGTGAACCTTTACCTCCAAACCACCCAATTTAATAGGCGAAACGTAAAGCCTAAAGGGCATATTCAAGCCAATCCACCTGCTTAGGGTGGCCGATTCTGTAACGGCCCGACGGACACAAAGCAGGGTCTATTTTCCCAATTAAGGACTTTATTCCTATAATAGACGGGTTTAGAGCTTCAGGGGATATCCGAGGGAGGGAAAAATGACCTCGAACGCAAGCTCAGCGATCAAGCAAACAACTCTGTCCCTGAGGGACAATTGGCAACAACGTCGCCTGACCACCCAATTCCAGGATGACCCGCTGCGCAATTTAGCCATGAGCAACCACGCCTTGAGCGAATGTTATTCTTTGTTGATTAACCGGCACTTGCTTGACCTGGAAACACTTCTCCAAGAGTTACAAACCAGAACCCGGACCGATTTTGTGGTCTATCGCAATTTTGGGGCCAGCCTATCGAAACGCGCCATAACCGAGGAAGATCGGCAATTCGTCCGTACCTTCTATGACGGGCCTCTCCAGGTGTTATCTAATTTTAGCTTAGGCTTAGAGGTATGTCTTTTATTTTTGTCACGTCGGCAGTTGGGGCAATTAGAAGAGGAGTTGCCCCAACTGCAAAGAACCATGCAGGAGAACATTGCTGATTGCTATCGCTGGGTCCGTGAAACCAACGGCTTCACTTAACCACCAAACTTTGCCGGCCCTTCCCCTCGATGTCACGCCCTCTTCGATATTTTTCTCAGCATAGCGGGCATAACGGCCAGGGCCAGACTGATTAGCAATAACAAACCGCCGAGATAGGGTTGTAAGAGGCCGAAACATAATCCAACCAAAACTGAAGATTGCTCAAAATGTACCGGCGAAAGCGAG
>JAABXR010000163.1:0-213 GCA_011776225.1 Phycisphaerae bacterium | reverse complement strand
AGTCTCCTTTAGCGGGGCGATTGCCATTTAGTTACCTCGGTCAGCAGAAAAGTCTCAGTCAAACGATGGATACGATAACGACGACGCTCAAGTTCGCCCCCCACTTCGACCAACGACAAAGCCACCAGTTCATCCAGCGCCTGGCTCAATTCAGCCTCCCTTAACTCACTCACCGCCGCCAGATGGGCAAATGTGCTCCCCTGGCGAGACACC
>JAABXR010000037.1:1222-2012 GCA_011776225.1 Phycisphaerae bacterium | reverse complement strand
GGGTCTGGAACGACCTGCTGGTGGCCCTGGTGTACATCGGGGGTACCCCCGATGTTGCTCCGCTTACGGTGACGGTCAGCAATCTGGTTAACTCTTTAGGCGAGGGTTGGCACCTGCTGACGGCGGCTGCTTTTGTCTTAATGGCTTTGCCTGTGGTCGTCTTCCTGGGGTTACAGCGCTTCTTCATCCGGGGGCTGTTGGCGGGTTCTGTTAAAGGCTAGGCGGTAAACAGGGAAGGGATAAACACGGATAGAAAGCAAAGCTAAAAATTGGTGCTCCTTCTTAATCCGTGTTTACAAAAATTATGCTCGCGCATGGCGCAAATACTGCCGAGTTACACTCTACAGCTTTCAGCTTTTAGCGATTCGCTTTCTGCTTTACCAATAACTGAGTGCTGATCGCTGATGGCTGACAGCTAATATCTTAGCAAGTTGTGAGAAAAAATGACTTTAGTTCAGGAACTTAGCCAATTTGTTGTGAAGGCGTCCTTCGAAGATCTTTCTGAGGCAGCCAGACAGGCGTTGAAAATTCGTGTTTTAGATTCCCTGGGCTGTGCTATCGGCGCTCTTGAAGTCGAAGATCCTAGGAGCGTAGCGGATAGGGGAGCACCGATACGAATGGTTCGCGCCCAATTAGCAGATTTTGGTGGGGCGGCACATTGCACCCTCATTGGTGGAGGCAAGACCGCGCCCGATCGCGCAGCCTTCTATAACGGTGCTTTGGTTCGCTATTTGGATTTTAATGACAGCTACCTGGCAAAGGGAGAAACCTGCCACCCTAGCGACAACAT
>JAABXR010000037.1:368-1061 GCA_011776225.1 Phycisphaerae bacterium | reverse complement strand
TATGCTATAGCCGCCGGCGTTTCAAAGGCACTAGGCTTAAAAGCTGAACAGACAGCCCATGCGATTGCGATTAGTGGCACGGCCCTGAATGCGCTCAGAGTAACCCGCACCGGTAAGCTCTCTCATTGGAAGGGCTTAGCCTATCCCAATACTGCTTTTGGAGCAACCCATGCTACCTTTTTAGCCATGCGTGGGGTGACCGGGCCATTAGAGGTTTTTGAGGGTAACAAGGGATTCAAGGAGGCAATTGCCGGTGAATTTGAGATTGATTGGTCCAAAGAGGACTTAGAGCGAGTAACCCGGACCATTCTCAAGAAGTATAATGCCGAGATTCACTCTCAAGTTGCTATTGAGGGATTACTTGAACTTAAAGACGAACACGACTTTAAAGTCGAAGATATCGAAAAGATTGAGCTTGAGACCTTTGACGTGGCTTATCACATTATCGGCGGGGGCGAGGAAGGTGAGAAAAAAGCAATCAGCAGCAAAGAAGAAGCTGATCACAGTTTGCCTTATATTTTGGCGGTAGCTGTTTTAGATGGCCAGGTAATGCCTGCGCAATACACCTCAAAGCGTATTATGGGGGAGGATGTCCAACACCTCCTGCATAAAGTTATGATTCGACCTCACGCAGATTACAGCCGGCGATTTCCTGAGGAAATGCCCTGTCGGCTCACCATTTATTTCACAGAT
>JAABXR010000037.1:0-270 GCA_011776225.1 Phycisphaerae bacterium | reverse complement strand
AATCATTGACACTACAGCAAATTTAGAACATATCAAGATTACTGAATTTACGCAATTGTTGGAAAAAATACATGTTCCAAGGAGGAAAGCTAACTGCAATGAAGGAAAATCAAAACCAGGCATTCAATTTTATCCAAATGAATGAGCGACAGCCAAAGCCCCGCACCCAGGGTGTGACCGAGATTCGTGGCTCTTACTATACACCGATGGGGAAACGATATTTAGAGGATATCCTGGAAACAATGGGAGCATACGTCGATTCGGTTAAAT
>JAABXR010000377.1:20121-25899 GCA_011776225.1 Phycisphaerae bacterium | reverse complement strand
TTTTGTTGAAGCTACTTTAACCTTGCAAAAAATTTATTCATTGTGAAAAAGCTTTTGTCAGTTCATCTCATTGTCTTTGGTGCCGGTGTAATTTTCGTCGCTGTAGCTGCTGATTTTTTGGGCCTTGGCGGCCACCCGAAAATGGGAACCAGACAAATCTTACTGGCCATCGCCGGGTTTGCTGTTTTGTTGATTGGAAAATACAAGCTTGATTGGCGCCGAATGGTTGCCGATTCCAGTCCTCCGGTGTCATGGCGCCAGTTGCTGATCATGGCGGCCTGGTTTGGCCTTCTGACCGGATTCTTAGAGTTTTTGGTGAGGGAGTTGTTTGTGAAAATTATCTTTAATTTGAATCCGCACTTGTTTTGGATGATAACGCTGGCCAACCTGATTTTATTCACCATTATCGGTTTAATTCTGCTCCCGGTTCGAAGATGGCCAAAAGTTGTATCCTTACGCATAACGACGTTTATTTTTATTTTACTTGGCTGCCTGGCACCGTTACTGAACTTCCCGCAGATCGACATCTGGGCGAGGGTCCTGCTGGCGGTGGGGCTTGCCGTGCAGCTTTCCCGGCTTGTTGCCGCTCACTCGAACGGATTTCATACTTTTGTTCGTCGCACCCTCCCCTGGATGCTCATCCTCGCCGTGGGGGGCTCGAGTGTGGGCATCTACGAGTCGAGTACGCTTTCGGAGAACCGAACTCTGGCGAAGTTGCCGCCTGCCATGCCGAGTGCTCCCAATGTCTTGCTGTTAGTTCTGGATACGGTGCGGGCCCAGAACCTGAGTCTGTACGGATACCACAGGCCTACCACACCGCGGCTGGAGCAATTCGCCAAAACAGGTATCCTCTTTGAGCGAGCACTCTCGACGTCTCCCTGGACGCTACCGGCCCACGCTACCATGTTTACCGGGCGTTTTACGCATGAGTTGTTCCCTGAAGGGCAAACACCTCTCGATGCCACGGTGCCGCTTCGTGACGAATACCCAACTCTGGCAGAAATCCTCAGTGAGCATGGATATGCGACCGCAGGTTTCGTCGCTAACTTAGGTTACTGCGCCGCCGCCTATGGCCTCAGCCGGGGATTTGCCCGCTACGAAGATTACATGCCTTCGCTTGAGCTCCTTCTTGGTTCCTCAGCTTTGGCCGTTAAGCTCGTCCGGCAATATCGAGAGCTCACAGAAAAACAGAATGTGATAGATCATCGAAAAAGGGCCGAAGATGTCAACAACTCTTTCCTCCATTGGCTTTCTCGTCGGGAGGGGCGACCGTTCTTCGCGTTTCTTAATTATTACGACGCCCATGATCCTTACCTGCCTCCCTATCCGTTCGAGCTGAAGTTTGGTTCGAAAAAGCCAGAGGATGCGCAAATCGCACACGGTCGTAAATACAAGTCCCATGAAATCCAGGAACTGCAGGATGTCTACGACAGTTGCATTGCCTACATCGACCATGAAATTGGTTCCCTTTTGGATAAACTTCAGGAACAAGGTGTGCTTGAATGCACGGTTGTCATCATCACCTCCGATCATGGCGAGCAATTCGGTGAGCACGGTTTAATGTACCACGGCAACAGCCTGTACAGCCAGTTGCTGCATGTTCCTCTGCTGATATCGTTTTCAAAAAACTTACCTGCCGGAAAGCGCATTCGCCAACCTGTTTCATTACGTGACCTGCCAAATACAGTGGTTGATTTGGTCGGAATCGATGACATAACGCGCTTTCCCGGCTCTTCCCTCGCGCGGCACTGGGTTGATGCCAGAGCTTCAGCGAACGGTGAGGTTGAAACACACTTTGCCGAAGTGTTTGTTGGTGGCGAGACGCCCAATTGGTTTCAGGAATCGTGGCCGGTGTACAAAGGGAGCATGCAATCTCTCGTACGTGAGGGCTACCACTACATACGCTATGGTGACGGCAACGAGGAACTTTTCGATTTTGAAAATGACCCAAAAGAAGAACACGACCGCGCGGATTCTGAGGGAGATCGCGCCATGCTTAAGCTTATGAGGGCAGCACTTGAAACAGCCCTCGCGCTTAGCCAGGAAAATTAAGTAAGGGTTCCTAATAAGACCTCAAAGTATTTTTCAAATGAGGATGAACTTTGCTCACTCATAAGTTTGGCAAGATAGGAAAAATAATGAATAAGTGGCTCAATTATGTCCTTCTCCTTGTATCAGCCTTCGTTGCCATTCTGATTGGGGAAATATTTCTGCGAATCGTTATGCCAGAGATAGGCTGGGCCCAAAGGGAAGATGATGTTCTGGGTTGGTCCAATGATGAGTACAAACAATTTACTCCGAACGTCCCCAAGAAAAAGCAAGACGAGCGGCGCATTCTTTTTTTGGGAGATTCCTATTTGGCGGGTTCCGGGGTCTCAAGTTTGAATAAACGCTTTCCGATTCTTCTTGATAAACTTTTAGGAGATCAATATTCAGTTGCAATCCTCGCAGCAGGGGGATGGGGAACGGATCAGCAACTGCTTGCTTTTAGACAAAAGGGAAGAGCTTGGAATCCAGACTTAATCGTATTGGCATTCTGTGCAAATAACGATATTGCGAATATCTTATCCCACCATTTTGGGCCAAATAAGCTAAAACCATACTTTGTCATCGGTGAGAATGATGTATTGGAATTATACGATGGGTTAGGTCAGCCACTTGATTACGATTTATTATTTCAAAATACTGCCAAAGATGCTCAAAAAACTCCGTTAAAGTTTCGAAGTTATTTGGTAGATCTTACGGTACATGCCGTCAGAGAGTTTACTCATAACTCACAATCGCAGGATCTCGATAGTTATCCAAACGTGGATCCACGGTATCAGAAAACTGACTTTTGGGGAAAAAGGACGGACGAGATTAATAATAAGAATGGCAAGCTAAGCTGGTCTCCACAAGACGGCGTAAATCATTTATCTGCTTATATAGACCAGCAATTTGAGATGAATAGCTACGGGTGGAAATTGCTCGAACGTATCCTTATAAGGTTAAACCAGGAAGCTGAACACGGAAATGCAAAATTAGTCGTAATGATGTTACCGGTTATAGTTATGCTCGATGATTTGCAATCCGTTGCTGGCGGCGATTTTGCGAGGGAATTTCAAGCACCTTCCGGTGCTTTTACATTTCGGAGCGCTGAACCTGGTGACAGGCTCCGTAACATTTGCAAGGAAGCCGGAATACCTTTTTTTAATCCCTCTCCGGAGTTCATTGATTATATCCGCAGCAATAATTTGATGAAATCCGTTTGGCCAAACCCTCCCGATCACCACTTTTCGGAAGTTGGGCACCAGATATTGGCTACGATTTCCTATAAATTTTTTTTGGATTATTTTGAGAAAATGGAAACGATCGAACAAGATAGTGAACCTCTCACACCATAACCTTTTGATCATAGTTATCGACATGAAGCTTTTTATCATCGGGCGGCCCCATGTCTTTAGGGAAGCTTAGTTTTTAAAGTGCCTGATAAAGCCACAAAATTCTTAAAATCAACTGCATTCCTATTATGACGACAGAAAAAAACATGAATGAGACAGAAAAATACTGGCGACAAATGCTCAGGGGATTTACCCTTCCCTCTCCCTTAGTGGTTGATAAAGTCTTAAGGAGACTCGCGGCTGGTACGAAAAAAGAGTTTGGTGAAAAACAAATTCGGCTATCAGTCAAGGAAACAAATGCCCTGCAATCCCTGGCCCGGCAACATGGACTAAACTTGCGAATCTTGGCGCAGGGAGCATGGGCGTTGCTCTTGTGCCGCTATAATGGAGAGGAAGACATATTGTACGGTGTGAACTCCAATGCTGAAATTTTCCCGGTTCGGGTGAAGGTATCTCCTGGAGCATCGGTATTGTCCTGGCTAAAAAAACTCCGAGATCAGCAGAGGCAAGAACACCAATTTGAGAGCGCATCTCTAACACAAATTCAGCAATGGAGTGAAGTCCCATCCGATTTGCCATTGTTCGAAAGCGTGGTGCTTTTTGACGAGCAGGCAACTATAAGACATGAGTACGCGCTTGTTATTATGGCTATTCCCGGCCCGCAGCTAAAATTGCGGATCCTATACGATAAGAATCGTTTTGACGAGGCTACTATAGGCCGGATGCTCGGCCATTTGCAAACCTTGCTGTCCGGAATGACCGCAAATCCGGAACAGCCGCTTTGTCACCTGCAACTTTTAACCGAAGCGGAACGACATCAAGTGCAGGTTGAATGGAACAATACCCGGGTTGATTATCCGGAGGATAAGTGTTTGCATCAATTATTTGAAGCTCAGGCAGAGCATACACCGGATGCCGTTGCCGTGATTTTTGCCAACAAACGTCTGACTTACAAAGAGCTGAATCGCCGTGCCAACCAGTTAGCGCACTATCTGCGTCGTCTGGGAGTAGGACCGGATGTGGTTGTTGGGATGTTCATGGAACGATCACTGGAGATGGTCATCGGCCTTTACGGCATTCTCAAAGCCGGTGGGGCCTATGTGCCACTGGATCCGTCCTATCCAAAGGAGCGCTTAGCCTACATGATTGAAGATGCCCAAGTTTCCGTACTTGTGACGACCAAATTGATAATTGACAATTGTCAATTGTCAATGGATGATTTAAATATGGTTTGTCTGGACGCGGACTGGGGCGAAATAGCCAAAGAAAGTCAGGAAAATCCGGTGTCTGAACTGTCTCCCGAGCATCTCGCGTATGTAATTTACACTTCCGGCTCCAGCGGCAGTCCTAAAGGTGCCGTTCTAAATCACCGCGGCCGGGTCAATAATTTTTGTGACTTTAACAGGCGCTACTCGGTTGGTCCTGGAGATAAAGTCCTGGGCTTGGCCTCCCTGAGCTTTGATATGCATGCCTTCGACAACTTTGGACTCATGGCGGCAGGAGGGGCGAACGTGATCGTGGAGAGCTCTGCTATTCTTGAGCCTGCCCGCTGGGCCGAATTGATGATACAACACGAGATTACCGTATGGCATTCGGTCCCGGCTTTGCTTGAAATGTATGTAAACTACATCAAAGACCGGCCTGAACTCTGGCCGCAATCTCTTCGTCTGGTCTTACTCGGTGGTGATTGGATTCCGGTTAATTTACCGGATCGATTGAAATCCCTGGTCAAGAGAGTTCACGTTGTCAGTATGGGTGGCGCCACGGAATGTTCGATGGATTCTACCATTTATGATATTGAGGAGCCTTCTTCAGGGTGGAAGAGCATTCCTTATGGCGTGCCGATGGCAAACCAACTTGCCTATACATTGGATTCTGATTTTAATCCCGTACCTGTTGGCGTTCCCGGTGAATTGTATCTTGGTGGCGTCGGAGTTGGCCGAGGCTATCATAACCGTCCGCAATTAACTGCCGAGAAGTTTGTGCCCAACCCCTTTGGCGGTGTCCCGGGCGATCGGATGTACAGGACCGGTGATCTGGCCCGCTATATGCCCGATGGCAATCTTGAGCTACTGGGGCGAATTGATTTCCAAGTGAAGGTTCGAGGATTTCGTGTTGAGTTAGGGGAAATCATCTCGACTTTATGTCAGCACTCTGCAGTCAAAGAGGCGGTTGTTGTAGCTAAAGACATTGAGAGTGGCGTACCAACCAAAGGAAAACACTTGGTGGCGTATGTTGTGCCGCAATTGCAACCAAACGAATCCGAGGAAACACGATCTGAAGAATGGCACACTGAGCAAATTTCGCAATGGCAGCAGATATACGAGGAGACCTATAGCGAAAGAAGCGAAATACAGGACCCTACATTCAACATTATTGGCTGGAACAGCAGCTATAC
>JAABXR010000377.1:0-20116 GCA_011776225.1 Phycisphaerae bacterium | reverse complement strand
CTGGAGCTAAGACCGAGACGTGTGCTTGAACTCGCCTGCGGCACCGGGTTGCTACTTTTCCGAGTCGCCCCACGCTGCGAAAAATATGTGGGCACAGATTTCTCGGAAGTCGGCCTCAATTATGTTCGCCAGCAACTGGCGAGACCTGAGCTACACATGCCGCAAGTGAGTCTTATGCAAAGGATGGCGGACAACTTTGAAGGGATTGAGCCTAACTCATTTGATCTGGTCATTCTGCACTCAGTCGTGCAGCTCTTTCCGGGTGTCGATTATCTGATGCGGGTTCTTGAAGGGGCCGTAAATGCAGTACAGCCGAGTGGTTTTGTCTACATTGGGGATGTGATTAGCCTCCCTCTCATGGAAACGTTTCATACTTCCGTTCAATTATATCAGGCTCCGTCCTGGACCTCCAGAGAACAGTTGCGCCAGCGCATTAAGAAAGCCAGGAGCAAAGAAGAGCAGCTCTTTATCGATCCCGCTTTCTTCTCGGCCTTGAAGCAGCACCTGCCCCAAATTACGCATGCGCAGATTCAGCTCAGGCGTGGCAGACACCTCAATGAGATGACACGCTTCCGCTACGATGTTATTCTCCAGGTTGGATCTGAGCCCCATTCCAACCCGGAAATTCAGTGGCTGGACTGGCAGCAAGCAGGATTGTCGGTTCCAGGTCTGAAGAGACTCTTGGCCGATACCCAGCCCGAGTTCTTGGGAATTAAGGGCGTTCCAAATGCGCGACTGGCCGCAGACATGGAAGCAGTAGAATTGCTTGCAAACTCTGACGGCCCTGAAACGGTGGGGCAATTACGTGAAACGTTAAGCCAACTGTCATCCAATGGTTTTGTGGATCCCGAGGAACTCTGGGCCATTGGTGATGAACTGCCTTATGATGTTTACGTTACCTGGTCTGGTTACAGCTCAGACGGTATGTATGATGTCCAATTTGTGCAGAAGACCTTGGATGATTCGTCTCCGAAACTAGCTCCTGCTTTTTTTGATGAGGGAGTCAGCCCCAAGCCCTGGAACAACTATGCGAATAATCCGCTCCAAAGTGTCTATGCTCGTCAACTGGTGCCGGAATTGCGTACCTACCTACAAAAAAAGTTGCCGGATTACATGGTGCCGTCTGCGTTTGTGTTGCTGGATGCGCTGCCATTGTCGCCAAACGGCAAGGTGGATAGACGGGCGCTCCCGCTTCCGGATGAATCGAGGCCCGAGTTGACAGCCGATTTTGCTCCGCCAAGAAATCCACTGGAGGAAGTCGTTGCCAGTATTTGGGCCGAAGTCTTCGAGTTCGAGAAGGTGGGTATCCATGATAACTTTTTGGAGATGGGAGGACATTCGCTTTTGGCAATCCAGATCATGACACGCTTGCAAGATAACTTCCCGGTAGAATTACCGCTGCGATATCTCTTTGCATCGCCTACAGTTGCAAAACTGTCGCAGCGTATTCAAGTGGCTGGACAAGAAGCACAAGTCGATGTTGTTGAAGTGGCGCGAGCGCTCATACAGATCAACCAGCTTTCAGACGACGAAGTGAAATCCATGCTGGCAGCCAGTGAAGAAAAGCTTTAATTAGAGGTGTTGGAGTTGAATAGCCGGGGCATATTCACGTGGTGCTTTCGATACCGCTGAAGTATAGTGGTGTTGGCAAGCGTTATTGGGGTCGTCATCGATCCAGAGAAGAAAACGATCTTGCCAATTCTAAGATGTATGATCAAGCACTCATACAATGCAGACAATCTCTTGATACATTTTATTCCGCCACAAACGGTATCAAGTGAAGCTCGAAGCTAAAAGGGAGAATATTTCACATAACCTGAGAGTGCCCTTATGATTGAATTGCTTAACGTAACATGTTTAGTTCCACTTTTGGGTGGTATGGTGATCCTTTATATCGGTCCGGAAACATTCATGCCGCTGCTGTCTTTTCTGGCTGCTGTCGGTGGTGTGCTTTTGATGTTCGGGCGCCGTATCATGGCTCTGCTCCGAAAGTTCTTCGCATTTTGTCGGAATTTAATTAATGGCTGAACGAAAACAGGCTATTCCTGTCATTCCCGAAATCTTTTATTCGGGAATCTCCTGCCTAATTCCGAGGAGATTCCGGCACAAAACAACGCCGGAATGACGTGCACTAACGAGTTTTCGTTCAGCCATTAAATTAATTAGTACTAAACTATTGTAGACGACTAACCATAATTAAGAAATGTCATTGCGACCACGATTTCTCAGGGGAAGCAATTTCCGGCAGCTCGAAATGACATCATTATGTAGAGTCTTACAATGGTTTAGGCGGAGGCTGAAAATCTTAAAGTACTCATGAAAGCTCTGAAAAAAGCAATCGTCATTGGTTTGGATGGCTTCGAACCCAAAATTGTCTCCTCCATGCTGGATTCTGGCGAGTTGCCAAATCTGTCAAGATTGCGAGACCAGGGCGGCTATTCTCATGTTCGCACGACTTATCCGGCACAAACGCCAGTGGCGTGGTCGTCATTTGCGACCGGCACAAACCCAGGCGGTCATGGAGTTTTTGATTTCGTCGCCCGTAACCCCAGGACATATTTACCGGACCTGGCGCTCAATCGCTATGAGCGGCGAAATGCTTTACTTCCTCCTAAACTTGTGAATTTGCGAGGCGGTACGCCCGTTTGGCAACTGCTTTCAGATGCTGGAATTCCATCAGTGATTTTGCGCTGTCCATGCACGTATCCTCCAGACAATACTCGCGGAAAGATGTTAGCGGGGATGGGTGTTCCAGATGTGCGCGGAGGACTGGGAACCTCAACATTTTACTCTTCGAATGAAAGCGTTGAGAGCCGGGAGAGTGAAAACATCATACATGTTCAGAGCCATAGCAACCGGACCATAGAAACTTGGCTCCTGGGCCCGCGCAATACCAAAACACAATCAGATTGCAAGTTTGAAATTACGCTACAGCTTCAGCCTTCAGCGAAACGAGTGGTTCTGAGATCAAAAGGCCATCCGAAAGAGCTGGAGATTCAGGAAAGACAGTGGAGTGACTGGTTGCGGGTGAAATTCAAAACCGGGCCGCTGCAGTCGGTTTGCGGTATTGTACGCTTTTACCTGGTGCGGATGGAGCCCGTTTTTGAACTGTACGCTAGCCCAATCAATTACGACCCGAACACCATACCCCTTTACCCGATCAGCTCACCACCGGAGTACGCCAGGGATTTGGCAAAAGAGATAGGGACGTTTTATACCACAGGCATGGTCGAGGACCATACTGGATTAAACAATGGCCGTTTGGATGAAGCCGCATATTTACAGCAATGCGAGATCGTGCTGCATGAGCGGGAAAAGATGATGCTCTATGAACTGGATCGCTTCGATGTCGGGTTGTTCTTCTGCCTCTTCGACACCCCAGACCGCTTCCAGCACATGTTTTGGCGGTTTCGTGAAAATGGGCATCCTGCGAATCATGGCAAAGCTAATGAGACCATGCGGCGAATCATCGAAGACTGCTATCGCAGGTGTGATGCCATTGTTGGAAAAGCCTTGGACTATGTTGACGACCAAACCCTTTTTATTGTTTTAAGCGATCACGGGTTCAGTAGTTTTCAGCGCGGCGTCCATCTGAATACCTGGCTGTACGATAACGGCTTTCTGGGGTTGCATGACGGCGCTAAACCGGGCGACGAAAGCGGTGACTTTTTCCCGAATGTGGACTGGAGCAGGACAAAAGCCTATGCCCTTGGTTTAAGTGGTATCTACCTGAACCTCAAAGGGCGAGAAGAAAAGGGTGTGGTCAATCCGCAGGATGTCGAAGCTGTAAAAGAAGCTATCATGAAAGGTTTAACTGGTCTCGGAGATCCGGAGCGGGGAGAAGTAGCAATTCGAAGCGTTGTCACGCGCGAGGAAATCTACACGGGTTTTTACGCTGCCGAGTCGCCGGATCTGCTTGTCAACTTCAGTCCGGGTTACCGGGTATCCTGGGCTACAGGTTTGGGTGGCATGCCCGCAGGACAATTCGAAGACAACGTCAAGAAGTGGAGCGGCGACCATATAATCGACCCATCCCTTGTTCCCGGGGTGCTTTTCATGAATCGACCCTTCCGTGGAAGCAAGGATGATCAGAGCGTGCAAACAAGCCCGAGCTTAGTTGACTTGGCGCCAACCATTCTTGCAGCCCTGGACGTTCCAAAAGGTCAGGCGATGGAAGGGGAATCGCTGCTTCACGACGCCTCTGCGCCAACCGAAAATAAGTCGAGGACTATTATTGATGAGAATAACGAGACGCGATCGCGGCGCACAGGTTCAGAAGATGAAGAAAAACTGATCCGTGAACGGCTTAGTGGCTTGGGTTACCTTTAACAGCTAAACAGTAAGCCTCCAATCGCTCACCGAACTTTTTCTTACCCTATTTGAAAGGAAGGAAAACCCATGACAAACGATACGATTCTTGCTAAGTATGTACAACAAGGAATAGAGCACCTTTATAGTGGGGATCCAACGCTTTATGGATTACTCTACGAGGAATATCATCGTCAAGCCAATGTTTTAACCATGGTTGCCGCTTCCAGTGTGGTGGACCCATCAGTTTTGATTTGTGACAGCATGGTGCCCGTTAATGTAACCGCTGAGGGCTATCCCGGAGCGAGATTTCATGCTGGCTGCAAAGTCATCGATAAGATCGAGCAGTTAGCCATTGATCGTGCAAAAGAGGCCTTTGGTGCCCAATATGCCAATGTTCAGTCCCACTCCGCTACCACGGCCAATCAAGTTGTGATGTGCAGGCTGCTCAAGCCAGGTGATACCCTGCTCGGTATGGAGCTTAACTCCGGAGGACATCTCACCCATGGGTCCAAAGCGTCTGTGTCCGGGCAATATTTCAATGCCATTGGATATGGCTTAGAGAACCATGAGCGCATTGATTATGAGCGAGTCCACAGACTCGCTCAAGAGCACATGCCAAAGCTGATCATCTGCGGCACCACAGCCTATCCCAGGATCATAGATTTTGAACGATTTCGTGAGATTGCCGACGAGGTCGGAGCTTATGTGTTGGCCGATATCACGCATATTGCCGGACTGATCATCGCTGGCCTGCATCCCAGCCCAATCGACCATGTCCACTTTACGACTACCTGCACGCACAAACAGATTTATGGACCGAGAGGCGGTTTGATCATGATGGGAAAAGATTACGACCGCCCGGCTCCAGACGGCAAGGGAAAACTTTTTGAAGTGGTTCAGAAAGGTGTCTTCCCTTTCTTTCAGGGTGCGCCGAATCTGAATTCCATCGCTGCAAAAGCCAAAGCGCTCGGTATGGTGCTCACTCCTGAGTTTAAGGAGCGGATGAAAAGAATCGTCGCCGATGCCAGAGCCCTCGCCAGATGTTTCATGGAAATGGGGTACCATGTGATCACAGGTGGGTCTGACAATCACCTCGTCGTCGTCGACGTCATCTCGAATGGTATTACCGGATTGGTTGCCGAAAAAGCTCTGGAGGATTGCAATATTGTTGTCAATAAAAATAGAATCCCGGGAGATCAGCAATCGGCATTCATTACCAGCGGGATTCGCATCGGCACCAATAGTCTGGCCCTTAAGGGAATGGGGCCGGAGGAGATGCCAATGTGCGCTGAACTCATTCACCGAGTTCTTTCATCTGTAAGGCCTCTTGATGACCGTACGTTTGAATTGGACAAATCTGTTAAGACCTCCATACGCGCCGAAGTTGCCCAGATTTGCAAGCGCTTTCCTATTCCATGCTATCCCTATTCGGGTGAATCCGTCGAAAAGTTTGATGGGGTTTACGGTCAACCCATGCGCGCGGTAGCGTCGTCCTGACAAGCACATGGATGGACATTCAACCGATAAATGATGAGCCCGTGCAGCGTCCTTGTATTCTCATCACATACCCATTTGCTTTGGGACATCCCAATGGCGGCGCCCGACATTGCCGCGAGATCGCCCGTCATCTTGGAAAGTTAGGTGCCAACGTCCTTATCCTTTCGGTTTTGGCTGTCGGTCACAGCCGCTATCCTAGAACCAGGGTACTCGAAGAATTCATCGGCTTAGAATTTGACCGTGAACTTTCTCAATGGAGTGTCCGAGTCATACGCATCCCCCAGCATCTACTGCACTGGCGTCTTGACGGACTGCCCGTCAAAAAGGCTCTTAAGAAAATCCTGAAGCAGCGACGAGTAGACATGGTGTTGAGCTATTTTCATGAGGGAGCATTTCTGCCTAGATTCTTGCGATCTCATAGAATCAAATTTGGTCACATTGCGGCCTGGCAGTCTTATGCCCTGGCTTTTAGGGGATCTGAGCACGAAGGCAGGCTTAAGAAATTTGTTCGAAAATGGATAGACCAATACTTTATTGTGAAACCCCACAGACAGGCGGATATCCTCTTTGCCAATTCGCGTTTTACTCGCAATGAGGTGCTCCACATTATGGGAGTGGAAGAAAAGCGGATCCTCGTGTGCCCCCTGGGTGTCGAGCCCAGTTTTACGCAGATACCGAGATCGGAACCGACGGAAATTACCCGGTTCATTTTCTTCGGCAGATTCACCCCCTTTAAAGGAATCCGCGATGCAATAGAGGCCCTGGGACAACTTGCGGCAAAAGGTTGTAAAAACTGGAGTTATCGAGTCTTTGGTCAGGGGCCGCAGAAGTGGGTACAAAAACTAGCCCATGAACACGGCATCGGTGACAGGGTTTTCGTGAGCGGTCCCCTTAATGATGAGGGTCTCCGTCGTGAATTAAGGCAGGCTCACCTGGCGATCCTGCCTTCGCATGCTGAATCTTTTGGGTTATCTATTGCCGAGGCTCAGGCCGCTGGGATACCTGTAGTTGCTTATGAGTGCGGTTCTGTACCCGAGGTGGTTGAAAACGGGGTAACCGCCTGGTTGGCCCCTTTCCGCCGGGTTGACCGACTTGCTCAATGTATCGAAACCGCGGTACGAGATCCCAAAAGAACATATGAAGCTGGTCTGGCCGGCCGTGAGCACGTGATGCAAAGGTTCACCTGGGACAAGACTGCTGCAAAGATGTTTGAAAGCATTGAAACGCTTTGTTCCAACGGAGCCTATCGAGGAGCCGCATGAAGTTATGGAAGCTACTAATTCAATCCTGAGCAATTTCAAGCAATACAGTAGGGCAGGCTCCCGGCTCATTAAGGGAATTTCCAGACCTTACCCTGTGCAGAGCGATCCTGCCGATATCAGTTGTGTACCGTTTTTTATTATCAGCTCCGGGCGGTCCGGAAGTACACTGCTTCGGGCCATCATAAACCAACATCCTTCGGTTTGCATACCTCCCGAATCGCACGTGTTAGGGCATGTAATTCGTAAATTCAAATCATGGATAAGATTCTTACCGTGGGAGTATGTGGTTCGTTTGGTCATTTCGGAATTCCAGATTAAGTATCCGGGATTTGGATTTTGGGAGCTTGACCTGTTTAGATTTTATCCAATTGCTCTTAAACTGCCGAAGGAGCGTAGGAGCTTAGCAAAGGTGATCGACATCTTTTATCGGTTTTATGTCCAGGAGAAGAAACCGACTGCGACTCGTTGGGGAGATAAGAGCATTGCAAATGCGTTTTTTCTACCTTTGATCGATGAGTTGTACCCAAATGCTCGATATGTTCTCCTTATTCGTGACGGGCGAGATGTCTCCGTTTCTCTGGTGGCTGCTGATACAACTCCCGTGACTGATGTAGGGCGGGCAGCTGACTACTGGTTGAGGAGCGTTACCCAGGCTCGCCGATTTTTAGCAAGACTCGATAGCAGCAGATATTTGGAAATTTTTTACGAAAATCTTGTCCAACGACCTGAACCCGTCGTGGAACGATTGTATGATTTCTTGGGCCTAGATTACATCCCGGAAGCTTTACAATTCTGGAGAAATGTGGACTCTCTTAGCGATGCAAACCGGGAAATTCATAAAAATCTCCGGAAGCCTATCAATATGAATTCCATTGGCAAGTGGCGAAAGCAACTCAGCCAGGAAGGACAATCTGTTTTGCAAAATATCCTACAGGATAAGCTTGTAGAACTGAATTACCCGATTGATTAAAAAAACGATTTTTTAGCGAAACGCTAATTCACGCTAAATATTTCTTTTAAAAAGTATGAGCGTTAACACTCTTGGGCCGGGTCTGCGAGAGAAAACTTATGAAAATGCGCTATGCGTGGAATTCCGGCACCAAGGGATTGAGTATAGCCAGCAAGCCCGATATCCGGTTTACTATCGGAACGAACTCATCGATGAGTTTGTGCCGGATCTGGTGGTTGAACAACGTGTGATTGTTGACATCAAGACCGTCGAAAGCATCACTGATGATCATCGCGGGACGATGATAAATTATCTCAGGATTACCTGTTCGAAAGTAGGTGTTATCATCAATTTCAAGAACCGTAAGCTGGAATGGCAACGGCTCGTTTTGGATGAAGCCCGTTAAGGTACGAGCATACCCGGGAAGATTTTTTAAGGGAGCACTAAATGAGGCGTATGCCCGCTAAATATTTTTTATTGGCGTTCATTAGCGTTAATTCGCGGTTGATTTGGTTGTGGTATGTTGAGCGTTATGGTATTCAACGATTTTTTCAAACGATTTTTTGCTGGCAATAAGAAAGCTGTCAAGACCTGCTTGATGATCGGTGGCAGCGGCATGGCTGGCGTTTGGATCAAAAACTTCATAGATAATTTCAGCGACCGCGTCAAAGTTGTTGGGCTTTGTGATGTGGATCAGCAAGTACTTGATTGGGGTGCTAAAGTGCTGGGTCTCAGCGGGGAAAGGCTTTTCACCGACTTTAATGAAGCATGTGCAAAGGTGAAAGCCGATTTCTGCGGGATCGCCATCCCTCCGCAATTTCACAGTCCGGCGGCAATAGTGGCGATGGAAAACGGCATGCCGGTGATTTGTGAAAAGCCGATTGCCGACACTCTTGAAGCCGCTAAGGCGATGCTATGCACATCCCAAAAAACCGGACAGCCCTGCTCAATTATTCAACAGTTTCGCCATGCGCCGAACAAACAGGAGCTTGTTCGCATCCGAGAAGAGGGGCGTTTGGGACGACTCCAGCACATCTTAGGGCGGTATGCCGACGATTATCGACGTTTCATGTCGGATAGAAGGCCGCACCGGCGCTTGCTTTTTGAGAGTTGTATTCATCATTTCGATATGCTCCGCTTTCTCTCCGGTGGTGACTGTGAAACCTTGATGGGCTTTGGCTGGAACCCCGAATGGTCCGGCTTCAAGCATTGGTCGAGCGGATTGTACCTGATGCGAATGACCAACGGTGTGCACACCCTCTATGAAGGAAACAGTTCTGGTGCAGGAATCACCACCAACTGGCATTCATATTACCGCGCTGAGTTTGAGCTGGGCACAGTCGAAATCGACGGCAGTGAGCGGGTGATCATCCATCGAGTTGGACAGAAACCAAAGGCTTACAAAGCACCAAAGATCACATTTGCAGGACTATCCCGAACACCTGTCGGGGATTTTTTAGGCCATGTGTATCTCTTTGATGAGTTTCTCAATTGGCTTGACGGTGGATCACCATCCGCCACCAGAATTGAGGACAATATTCAGAGCTTCGCGATGATTGCCGCCGCAACGGAAGCCACGGTCGACGGACAACCCAAGCGGATTGCAGACTATCTAAGTGATCTGGACCTTTCAAGTCGAACCAGCCGTTTGCATACGGCGCTTGTTGAGAATTCGATTCACGCTTGAGCATCATAGAAAGGAAACGAACATTGGCAAAGCTAGCGATTAACGGCGGAAAACCAGCCGTCCCAAAAGGAATCAAAAGGCGCTGGCCCATCTATGACGGTGCTGAAAAGAGAGCGCTTATCGAGGTATTAGAAAGCGGGCGCTGGTGCAGCAGGCTGAATCCGGAAGGCAGGGTGGCCGAAGTGGAAAAAGAATTCGCCAAACTGGTCGGCACGAAATATTGTAGGGCTGTTTCCTCGGGCACCACTGCTTTAGAGTTGGCCATTCGAGCATGTGACATCGGCTTTGGGGATGAAATCATCGTTCCTGCGGTGACGTTTCTCGCGACAGCGACCTCGGTTATCACTTCGGGTGCGGTGCCGATTTTTGTGGATATCGATCCTGAGTCCTACCAAATTTCTCCCGATGCCGTCGAGGCTGCGATAACCGAAAGAACCAGAGCGATCCTGCCGGTTCACTACGGCGGGTATCCGGCCGATATGGACCGCATTACGGAAATTGCTAACAAACATGACCTGTTCGTCATCGAAGATAGTGCGGAAGCGCACGGCACTGAGTGGCGCGGCAGGAAAGTTGGTTCTATCGGAAATATAGCTTGCTTCAGTTTTCAGATGGGCAAACCATTGACGTGCGGTGAAGGCGGCGCGATTACCTATGACGAAGAGGCACTCGATGTCGACACCTTTTCCTTGACTCGCACGATGAAAACACCTCGGGGAGAAAAAACCTGTTACCTGCCAACAGGGAATTGGCGGATGTCTGAGTTTGCCGGCGCGGTCCTGTTAGTGCAACTTTCACGTTTCAAGGAGCAAACAGAAATTAGACATCAAAACGGCGAATACTTTGCTCGCGAGCTGGAGAAGATTGAAGGCTTGTCCCCCCTGAAAAGAGACCCGCGCATCACCAAACAAGGATATTTCTTTTATCTCTTTAAATACGATTCGGCTAAATGGAACGGCATTCATCGGAATCACTTTATGGAAGCTTTAAGGGCAGAAGGCGTCGCCTGCGGGACGGCTCATAATGAGCCTTTGTATCAAAATCCTATCTTCCGAGATATTAAGAAATCCTATCTCACGGTTCCGGATGTTGATTATGCCTCGTTTCATTGTCCCGAGGCAGAGCGAATCCATGAAAACGAAGTAGTTGCGATGCTAAATCATGTCTTGATGGAAAGGAAAAGCGTCGATCAGATCTTAGAAGCGATTCACAAACTGCGTGACAACATCGATGAATTGAAATCGTCCGGTAGTGAAGTGAAAAGAAATAGTCGGACACGCGGTTTGAGATCATTGGTGCAGAGGGTCGCCAACAATATTGCACAAGTTTAGATGAGCCATCCTATTATGAAAGTGTTTGGAGTTGGATTTCAGCGAACAGGAACATCATCGTTGGCTATTGCGCTCAATATGCTGGGCATAAAAATCCTGCAGTTTCCAAAAGAATTGTACTACGATATCGACCGTGACATTATCCGCCAATATGATGGTTTTACTAAAAATTAATTTAGATTGGAGGGAGGGGCATTAACATGAAACCGATTTTTATCGTATTACTAATTCTCTTACTCACCATCATTGTACATGGACAGGCCATAGAGACCACAGAGCAGGATTCACTCACTAAGAAAGAGCTATTCGAATTTAAAAAAGAATCCTTGCTCCATGATGTCGCCGCTACCCAAGAATTTCTTATCACTACCCGGAATCAGAGATGGCAGTTCAGGGTTTTGGTTGTACTCATCTCAGCGGCTTTTTTGGGGCTGACGGCTGCCAATACAAGTTTCAGAAAATTGTCGCTTCCACGGTGGTTCCCCTATGTGTCCACCCTGGCTTTCATAAGTTTGTGCTTTTACTACGACTCACATACTGCCAGTGTCCAGAACGCAACGCAACACTACGTAAATTGGGTATCTGTTAATTTAAACGATCTACCCAAAAAGTCGCAATCGGGCCTCGTCAATACTAAAAGCCATATAAGTCCAGTAGAGATTCGCAGAAGGTTTGTGGCGCCATCTTTTTTTACGCGTCAGCTAAATAGATTGGGTTTAGGATTTACTTCGCTCGATTTTGTGCTTTTCTATTTGTTGCTTCTCTTAATGTGGGTGGCGGGTTGGTTCATCAAATCCAGGGCAGGTAATGGATAACCCTATGCACTCCAAGGGCGCGAAAGTTGTCGGATTTCCTGAGAGTAAGAAGAACTGAATAGAAGCAGAGAAGTGAACTTCTACGGGCTAATAGTGGATAGTAATTTGTTCAATTTGTTCAAAAGAAAGGAACTGGCTTTATGAAAGTGTTTGGTGTTGGATTTCAGCGTACAGGAACCAGTTCATTAGCTGCGGCTTTGAACATGCTTGGCATCAAAACCTTGCAGTTTCCAAAAGAATTATACTACAACATTGACCATGACATTATCCGTGAATACAATGGTTTTACTGATGATCCGATACCCCTGCTGTATAAAGAGCTGGACAAAAGACATCCCAACAGCAAATTTATCCACACCATTAGGGATGAGAAGAGTTGGCTCAAAAGCATCAAATGGCTCTTTACCACAGGCAAGGTAAAATTCAAGAAGAGTTTCTATAGATATGGCGATGAATTTAACACGCAGTATTTTGGAACGACAGATTTTGACGAGGAGCTTTTCCTTGAAACCTACAGGAGATACAATCAGGACGTTTCCGATTACCTTGCCAATCGACCGGATGATTACTTGGTACTCGACCTCACGCAGGGAGAAGGGTTTGAAAAGTTGTGTCCGTTTTTAGATAAACCCATGCCTGACGTTCCTTTCCCTCACCGTAATAAACAAGAGGGCATCTTGAGAGTCTATGGCAGGAGATTTTATAGAGCCGCCTGCATGAAGGCCAGAGCTCTTCTCGACTAGATAGATAGGAAGGAAAGCAGACTCCCCAATATTAGAATAAGAAGGATCATTAGAATTACTTAGTGGACTTTGAAGGGATAAAAATGGAAGACATCAAAGAAGTTGTCAAAGAATTCATCCTGGAAGAATTTCTCGCAGGCGAGGACCCTGAACAGTTGACCGACTCTACCTCTCTGATTGGAGGAGGGTTTCTTGATTCGATTTCCACCTTGAAATTAGTTTCTTTTCTTGAAGAACGCTTCCGGATCGAAACGGAAGCCCACGAGGTGAGTGAAGATAATCTTGATTCTCTGACTGACATTGCCAGTTTTGTTCAGTCCAAGTTGAGCAAAATCACGACCAAATAGTAAGGGTATTTATGACCGACACTCCTATCTCAAAAAATAACCCATATTTTTGGATTGCTCTTGTCACGGATTCCAAAATTATCGGTTTGTTGGCTATTTTAGCGGGGCTGAGCCTTAACAGATGGGCTCTCGGTTGGTTGCTTTCACCGGACCATTTCATCGAAAGCGGTTCTTTGCGAGCAATAATTCTTGTCGGACAACTCGGACTTGTGTCGCTCGGCTTGTGGTTTCTTTTGAAGAGACGAAATAGCAATTGGCCGGTTATGGTGCGCGGTACCCTGATCGCGATATGTGCCGTCGGGGTTCTTTTCGGCACCTGGGGGAGCACGATGCGCGCCTATGAGATTGCCCTGGAGCAGGAATGGATTGACCCGCCGGTTAAAGAAGTCTCGGAGCTTTGCGAGTGGTTGTCCGGCAAAGATGTGCCCCATTTTGGCACATCGAAAATGCGGTCACTGATGAAAAGCCTGGAGCGGGAGCAATCGGGCTCTGCGGAGGTGACGGAAATTATCAAATTGAAAACTAGGTTAGCCGATGAAATGCTGGCCCACGGCCGTATAGATGAAGCCATTGCGCATCTGGAGACCGCTTATCAATCGGCTGTTGCGCATGAACTACCGGAGAAATTCGTGAACAGGGTACGGCGGCCATTGGGCATCAGTTATTTGCGCAGTGGCGAGGTGAGCCACTGCATTGATATGCATAATCCCGAGAGCTGTCTTTTCCCCATCAGAGAGGGAGGCGTCTGGGTCAATCCTTCCAAAGCAACTGAGGCTGCCCGATATTTCGAAGAGTATCTCCGTTTTCAACCGGACGATTTGGGTGTCCGCTGGCTGTTGAATGTGGCACATATGGCTGCCGGAACATATCCGGAGAAACTTTCCGAAACAGCACTTATTCCTTTATCAGTTATGGAATCGACCGACAAGGTTGGTAGATTTAAAGATATCGCCCCCGGTCTCGGTCTGGATGCGTTCAACTTAGCGGGCGGCGCCATCATGGACGATTTTGACAATGACGGTTTTTTGGATATTATCACTTCGACATGGCATCATTGTGAATCGCTGCTATACTTTCATAATAACGGCGATGGCACGTTTGATAACTGGACGGAAAAAGCCAACTTGTTGCAACAGGTTGGCGGACTTAATATTAACCAGGCTGACTACAATAATGATGGCCTGTTGGACATTTTGGTACTACGTGGTGCCTGGATGGGTCGTAAATACGGTAGACAACCTAACTCGCTGCTGCGGCAAAATCCGGATGGCACTTTTACGGACGTGACGAAAGAGGCGGGACTTAGAGAAAAAGCCTTTCCTTGTTTGGCCGCTGCCTGGGCTGATTACGACAATGATGGCAACCTGGACCTTTATATAGGTAACGAGTCTTTCCCCAAAAGAGGTATGGCGACTTTTCCCGGCCAATTATTCCATAATAACGGGGATGGGACGTTTACAGATGTGGCCAGGCAAGCAGGTGTAGAAAACAGGGCCTACGTCAGAGGTGTAAACTGGGGCGATTATGATAACGACGGTGATCAGGATCTCTATGTTTCAAATCTTGGACAGCCAAATCGTCTTTATCGCAATAACGGAAATGGCGCTTTTACCGATGTGGCGCAGGAATCGGCAGTCGCTATAACTAAGCCCAATAACCGAACGTTTGCGGCCTGGTTTTGGGATGTCAACAACGACGGTTGGCTCGACCTGTTCGTTGCAGGTTATGCCAGGTTAACCGTTGGCCAGGTGGCCGCAGATTATCTTGGGCTGCCAGCTCCTGGTGAACGTTTATGGCTCTATCTCAACGATGGCACCGGGAATTTTGTCGATGTAACCAACGAAATGAAGCTGAATCACCTGCAGATACCCATGGCTGCTAACTATGGCGACATCGATAACGATGGCTTTTTGGATTTCTATCTCGGCACCGGCGCCCCACCGTTTGACTTTATCGTACCCAATGTAATGTACCGAAATATAGGAGGGACATGTTTTAGAAATGTTACCAAAGCGGCTGGGGTTGGCCATCTGCAAAAAGGGCATGGTATTGCCTTCGGAGATCTCGACAACGACGGTGATCAGGATATCTTTGCACAAATAGGTGGTGCCTTTCCAGATGATGCGTTTCACAACGCAATGTTTGAAAACCCGGGTAATTCGAACCATTGGATCACCATCAAACTAGTCGGCCTGCAATCGAACCGTGCCGGGATTGGGGCCAGAATAAAGTTGGTGGTTGAAACCAATGAAGGCCAGAGATCGATTTTTAACCTGGTTGGAAGCGGCGGCAGTTTCGGTGCCTCCAGCCTGCAGCAAGAGATGGGTGTAGGTGGCGCTACTCGCATCAGGGAATTGGAGGTTTACTGGCCCGCTAGTAATACGAAACAGCGCTTCTACGATGTCGCCGTCGATCAATTTATAGAGATTACCGAGGGGGATGAGACCTATCGTGTTTTGGAGCGCAAATCGATCCGAGTCATGCATAAAAAGGACATTTGACCGACAAAGAAACACCGTAGAGGAACGAACGATTATGAAAGACAGTCCTGACACGCTCATCGGTTATTTGCAGCACCATGAGGAATCCACGCCAGATGCTCCGTACGCACGGTATCTTTTTTCGGATCGTGATCCTGTTGAAGTCTCTTTTCGTACAACCCTGCAACGAACGAAGCAGTTTGCTGCGGGATACGCCACGTATGGTGTTGAGAAAGGTTCGGTTGTGCTGGTCATCCTTGAGCACCATGAAGATTTGATGCCGGCGTTTCTGGGAGCCATGTGGTTGGGTGCCATTCCGGCTTTTCTTCCCCATCCGAACCCGAGAATCAATCCCGAACGATATTACGATAACATGAAGGTGCTGATTGACTCGACGAGGCCCCGGGCTATACTGACTCGCTCCCAGGTGCGTGCGCTTTTGCATCAAACCATTCCTGCGGATGCCCAAAGGCCGACACTCCTGACCGTTGAAGACGTGATGGTCACTGGCGCGTCGAACGAACCCGAACCGGTGGATGCCGAGCACGCGGCGTTGATACAGTATTCGTCAGGCAGCACAGGGCATCAAAAGGGGGCGGTACTTTCCCATCGGGCCATTATTGCCGAAATTGACGGCGTTGGCGATTTTTTCGAGATAACCCAGGAAGACACGATCATCAGCTGGGTGCCGCTCTACCACGATTGGGGGCTCGTTTGTGTCGCTCTTCACGCCCTGTTCCTTGGAACGACCTATACCTTGATGTCGCCGATTGACTGGGTAAAACGGCCTGTCATGGCGCTCGAAGCGGTTGACCGTTACCGCCCGACGATCTTCTATCAACCGAACTTCGCATTCAATTTCATGACGCAAAGAGTGAAAGACAAGGAGATGGAGGGACTGGATTTGTCTTCTATCCGATTGATGTGTAACGGAGCTGAGCCCTGTTTTTATGAAAGTCACAAAATGTTCGCCGACCGCTTTGCGCGCTGGGGATTCCGAGAGGATTCCCTGGGAATTGTTTATGGCATGGCAGAGGTAACAAATTCGGTCATCGCTGCAGGAAACCGGGAACCAATCATGGTCGATGCCCTCGATCGCTTCATTTTGCAAAGCGAGCAGCGTGCGGTACCCGTGGATGAAGACAGTCCAACCGTTCAACGCATGCTGGGCGTCGGTCGGGCCCTCAAGGGAAGCGAGTTCAAGATCGTTGACGACAACCGTCAGGAAATTCCCGAACGCCATGTGGGCGAAGTGGCGATCCGATCTCGGGCAAGATTTCACGGATATTATCGAAATGCTGAGGCAACAGAAAGGGCACTTGATGAGGACGGTTGGTATTACACCGGTGATATGGCGTATCGGGTCGGTGACATTCTTTTTATTACTGGCCGTAAGAGCGACATGATTATCGTTGGCGGCGTCAATATCTATCCACAGGACATCGAAGCAATTGTTGCCGAGCATCCTGCGGCTGTAGCTGGACGTATTGCCGCCATCGGTGTCGATGATCCCGAACTCGGTACACAAAAAATCGTGCTGCTTGTGGAATCCAAATCGACAGATCAGGCAGTGCTCAATGACCTCGCGCGGTACGCCCGGACGGAGGTGGCGCAGCGTCTACAGGTGATTATCAACGAAGTCGTCCACGTGCCTTACAGGTGGCTTATCAAGACTTCCAGCGGAAAGATCGCTCGAATCCCCAACTATAAGCGGTTGCCCGAGCTGCAAAAACCGACTGTCTCGGCTGCGGTGTCGGTAGCGTGAGATGGTTTCGCCGATGATCCATGACTTCGCTGTCAATGAACGATTTCTTTCTGCGCTCCGATTCATTTCGACTCCTCAGAGGGTCCTGAGAAACCGAAGGCCTACCTGGATGAGTACCAGTCTGCTTACGAATTGCTGCCGGGTTTAGGCAAGGAGCAGGCGGCGTCGGTTCAGCAGCATGTAAAGGACACTCTGACAATGGATGGACTTCCGGCCACTCATATCACGGATGGTGAAGGATATATTCTGCGAAGCATGTGGGGGGCGCCATCGGCTTCAGAGATTTACCAGTTGTTTGCTGACTTGTCACTCTGATTTGATGAAAGTAGCTATGTGTCCTTGTATTGTAATCACCTATCCGTTTCCACTAGGTCGTGCAACTGGCGGTGCACGGCTGACCCGGGAGATTGCCCGTCACCTGGGTAAGGCTGGCGCGGAAGTTATCATTTTGCCTGTGTCGGCAAGCCCTCTTAGCCGCTACCCAAGACCAAAGGTGGCAGACAAGTTCCTGGGCTTCGAATTTGATGAAGATCTATCTCAATACTCGGTTGATATCGTTCGCGTCCCACAGCACCCGTTGCATTGGCGCTTCGACGGTTTGGCTGTGAAGAACGCCCTGAGAAAAACCCTGAAGGAACGGCACGTGAAGATCGTGTTGAGCTTCTTTAACGAAGCACCTGCTCCCGCATTCTTGCGCTCCCGGGGCGTCAAGTTCGGCTATATCGCTATTTGGCAATCCTATGCCATTGTGCTAACACAGTACAGCCGATTGGGAAGGGTTCGCAAACTGGTGTGGAAATGGGCAAATGATCGGTATATCATCAGACCTCACAAGCAAGCTGATGTGCTCTTCGCTATTTCCCATTTCACCCGTCAGGAGTTGATGGATGTCATCGGCGTGGAAGGGGAGCGTATCACTGTATGTCACCTGGGAGTGGACTCCATCTTCACCAAGATATCGAGACCCCGACCTGTGGAGATCACCCAGTTCATTTACTTTACAAGAATTGTCCCTCTGAAAGGCATTCTCGATGCCATAGAAGCCCTCGGGATGCTGGCAGCTAAAGGGCTTAAGAATTGGAACTTGCGAGTGCTGGGCTTGGGCAATCACGAGATGGTGAGAAAAGCAGCACGCGAGCATGGAATCGGCCATAAAGTCGTCGTATGCGACCCCGTTAACGATGAAAGGCTTCGTCGCGAACTACAGCAGGCACACCTGGCCATTATGCCCTCGCATGCCGAATCCTTCGGACTGGCCCTGGCTGAAGCTCAGGCTGCCGGTATTCCGGTCGTCTCCTATGATGTGGGCTCTGTGCCAGAGGTTGTTGAGAACGGTGTTACCGGATGGCTCGCGCCTTTACACCGCGTAGATAGACTTGCGCAATGCATCGAAGAGGCGATTTGGCACCCCGAAACGACGTATCGAGCAGGACTTGCTGGCCGTGAGCGAGTCAAGCAGATGTTCACATGGGAAAAAACCGCCGCAACCATTCTTGAGGGAATCAAAAAGCTGTGATGAAACCCAGGAAGGTTTACGAGACGTTCGTCGCGTCTCCCAGGAATTCGATGAAACTGAGTTGTGCCGGCGAACGTCGGTTAGGAGGCTGTTGATGAAGGTTGTGGTCGTTGTCCCGACGACTCGCGAAGACTGTATTCGAGCTTTTTTGGATGCATGGCATCTTCAGTTTGCGGACGCTCATCTTATTGTTGTTGAGGACAACCCCGCCAAGACATTTGAAATTAGTGATTATGCAGAGGTTACTCACTATTGTTGGAAGGATATTGAGAACGATCTAGGAAAGGACGCGTGGATTATTCCGCGCATGACAGACTGTATTAGATCATACGGGTACTATAAAGCATACCAAGAACGCCCCGACATGGTTGTCACTTTAGATGATGACTGTTACCCCGTGGAACCTAACGAAGGAGGATTTTTGGAGAAACACTGGCAGCGTCTTAACGAGATGGGTACCACGGAAGCTTGGCGGGAAACAGGAAATGGGATGGCAACAAGAGGCCTGCCATATTTCAATCTTAGCCGCAGTTTGCCCTGTATGATTAACCATGGGATGTGGAATCACATCCCTGACTACGATGCGCCTACACAGTTGCTACAAACTCGCCATCATCGTCGGTTCGGTTTCAGTGATCAAACGATTCCAGTCGGTATGTATTTTCCAATGTGTGGCATGAATATAGCTTTTAAGCCAGAGGCAACTCCTGGGTTGTACTGCTTGCTCATGGGAGGTGACTACCAATTTGATCGCTTTGGAGATATTTGGGCAGGAATATTGGTCAAAAGGATTTGTGACTACCTTGGTTATTGCGTACACAGTGGTCAGCCGGCAATTAATCACCACCGCGCATCTGACCTATGGGCGAATCTTCGTAAAGAGGCCGCTACGCTCGAGACAAACGAGTATTTCTGGCAAGCTGTTGATCGAGTTCTGTTGACCGGAACGACTTTTCAAGATTGTTATGAGGAACTGGCGGAGAAACTAGAGTTGGATGGAGAGTATTGGGAAAAACTGCGGAAGGCAATGGTAATATGGGCGAATCTATTTTGATTGGTGAGAACAAGAATCGGCTTTATGAAAGTATTTGGAGTGGGATTCCTGCGAACAGGAACATCCTCATTAACAAAGGCATTGAACTTGCTCGGCATAAAAACCCTCCAGGTTCCAAAACAATTGTACTACGATATAGACCACGACATTATTCGGGAATTCGAAGGTTTTACTGATAGTCCGATAACTCTCCTATACAAAGAGTTGGATAAGAGACATCCAAATAGCAAATTTATACACACGATAAGAGACGAGAAGACGTGGCTCACCAGTATTGAATGGTTTTATACGATAGGTAAGGTAAAATACAGGGAGAGCTTCATAAAGTATGGCAGTGAATTTAGTATGCAGATTTTCGG
>JAABXR010000310.1:1383-1613 GCA_011776225.1 Phycisphaerae bacterium | reverse complement strand
ATGCAAATATCGAACAGATTTTCAATCGGATCGAACGCGTCGGGGAGGAACGGGCCTACCGCATCGTGGGCATGCTGGAAGAAACCGCCCATTCACTTGAGAACAATATAATACCGCGGATCCAACAGTTTATTTCCGGATGGCACAACAAAATTATCTGGCTGGACGGGATCATTTTTGGGGCCGTATTGGCCGCTTTTTTTGCTGCCACCATCTGGGGTGGATACTGG
>JAABXR010000310.1:1014-1253 GCA_011776225.1 Phycisphaerae bacterium | reverse complement strand
CAAATTATGTATCGCGCAAGTTGTTGGCGGAAGTTAATGACCCGGATTTGCAAGCGAACTACGCCCGCGCCTTTAAAAAGAATAGCCGCTGGTATCGTAGTTTGCTGATGCGTAAACCAGCGGGTTGGGGACGGAGAGCCAGGCGGCGCCTGGCGAAAGTTTTAGAAGACACCAACACCTATATTCAGAAACTCAATGATATGTACACCAACCCTTCCGGCAGCGAAAGCGGCCATCCG
>JAABXR010000310.1:618-969 GCA_011776225.1 Phycisphaerae bacterium | reverse complement strand
CGCCAGCTGCGGAACAACCACATACCGCTGACCCATCTGGCAGTCCACCAGCGGAACATCTTGAGACGACAGCATCTAAGGACGAAACTGAGGGATAGCTGCTTGGTAATAAATAATCAATAATCAAGATGTGACCCCCATAACCATTCCAGCCATGAGCTCCAACAAAACAAGACGCATAAAAAACAAATTCTTTCTCGACAAAATAAGCTAAAAATAGTACAACTTATTAGGCTAAATTTTGTGCTACATAATAGCCTAATAATTGTACGACATAATAAGCTAAAGAAAGCACGAAGGCCATGGCAAGCCCACATGAAAAACTGGCCGAATCCCTTAAGGCCTTGAGAG
>JAABXR010000310.1:334-571 GCA_011776225.1 Phycisphaerae bacterium | reverse complement strand
AAACGGCTTCTTGCAAGATGTTATGAAGGGCTGGTACATTCCTGCTCGCCCGGACGAGGCCAGAGGTGAAAGCACGACATGGTACGCATCATTCTGGGGATTCTGTGCTGCCTATTTGCAAGAGCGTTTTGGGACGAATTGGAGCCTCTCTCCTGAACAGTCACTATTGCTACATGCTGGGAATATGACGGTTCCTCGCCAATTGCTTGTGCGCTCACTCAAGGCCCGTAACAAGAT
>JAABXR010000310.1:0-236 GCA_011776225.1 Phycisphaerae bacterium | reverse complement strand
GCTGGGTTTTTTCAACAGAACGCGACGGACGCACGGGCGGCTCTGGCCATGGTGCGCAATGCATCTGATGTGCTTGCATTGCTCCTTGAAGAAGGACGCACCACGGTTGCCGGCCGTCTCGCAGGCGCATTCCGAAATATCGGACGTGACCGCATTGCCGACGATATTATCAAAACAATGCAAACCGCAGACTACGACATTCGTGAAAAAGATCCATTCAAAGACACATTAAATCT
>JAABXR010000054.1 GCA_011776225.1 Phycisphaerae bacterium | reverse complement strand
GCCAAGTCGGGCGCCCGCAACTTCTTCTGCAAACGAAGAAAAGTGCAAGTATAAATTAAATTCCTTAACGACGATAATGATAATTGTGCACGCATTGAACACAAAGGGTTCGCCTAATCGATTACAAGGCAGAGGCCGATGCTCTTTTAGCTGGAAGAAATCATCAGTTTTTAAATCAATTATCGTTGTTGAACTGCTGACAGGCATACTCTTCACCCAATTGCAGGCCAACGAGCTGGCCGTCAGGAACGTACGCTTTTATCAGCAGCAAGACGGGCAGATTATCGTGCTGTACGATCTCATCGCGCAACTCGGCAAGGAATACACGATTATTTTGTCTCTTTTCGCTAGCGATAAGAAAGTCACGATTCCCTTAAATTCAGGCGCTGTTTTTGGCGATGTGGGAAAAGATGTTAGTCCGGGTAGAAACAAAGAAATTCGATGGGATCTGCTTAAAGACAAACCCAATGGTTTGCACGGTCATAATTTTGTCTTTATAGTAGACGCTTACCCGCAAAAGGAACCGAGTCAGTTGCCGATGCTTCTGGGGGTGCTTGGCGCAGTCGGTGGTGGCGTGACCTTTTTAGTTTTGAATTCCGGCTCATCCGAACCAAGCCTTACCGGCCCAGACCTTCCAGGGCCACCGGATTTGCCCGGTTCCCTTTAATAAAACCTCCCTCAATGACTGTCAGATACCGTAAAAATCTCAGTTATCTAGTCTTTTCATCCTGTCTATCGATTATCGTTGCTGCGCAAGCTTTCACCCAGGATTCATCCGTACTAAAGATTTTACGCGCAGAAACTGCCTTTCCTCAAAAGCAAGAGATTTTTGCGGAGAAGGGTTCAAGTGTGCAGGTGTCCGAAGCATGGAAACAAAAACTAGATCCTCTGGGTCGAATGCTCATTACATTGCGGGGAAAATTGACCAAACATACCTCCGGATTTGCAACACTTTTCCGGCAGCCAAACGGTCTGCTCTCGGTTTTTAACAATGAAGATGGCCAACTCAAAGCTGATGTTTTCATAAAACTGAAAAGCGAGCACGATGTCGATAAGCTCGGTAGCTACGGTGTGAAACGACGAGCCCAAATCAAAAAAATCGTCATAGCACGTATACCAATAAATGCATTGCCGACCCTGGCACAACAGAACTTCGTGCAATTTATACAACTCTCCGGACAAAGCCGCTGCCTCAATGATTCCGGTCGCTTAGATATTCGCGCCGAGCAGGTACATTTGGGTAGACAATTGACCCAGGCCTATCAAGGTGACGGGGTCATTGTAGGGTTGCTGGATAGTGGTATCGATTTTACTCATCCCGATTTTAGCAATGAAAATGGCACGCGCATCCACTATCTGTTGGAGTACATTCAGGGAGGCAGCGAAATAGAATGGACAAAAAACCAAATCGACGCGACCCCCAACTCCGTCACGCAACGGGACGGAGACGGGAGTGGTGGCCATGGCACGCATGTCGCTGGCACGGTTGCAGGGGGCGGACGTCTAAATGCGGTTATGCGGGGTATGGCGCCACAAGCAGCTATCATCTTTGTCAAGGGCATTCGCAATCCCCAAAGTAGGGGCTCTATAGCGAATGCAGACATCGTGACGGGATGTCAATATATTTTTCAAAAAGCATCGGCAATGAACAAACCGGCGGTGATCAATTTGAGTATTGGCACTCACCTTGGACCTCATGACGGTACCAGTCTGTTTGAGCAATCGCTTTCCGCATTGATCGAACCGGGAAACATGATAGTGAGTGCTGCTGGTAATGACGGCCACCTTTCCATTCATGCTGGAGGAACGATTACTCCCAATGTGACACACGAAACTTTATTGCTGATTGAGCCGGGAACTGCTGGTGCTCTCCTGGATATGTGGTACGAGAGAGATCTTCTTTCCGGCTTTGCAGTGGGGGCGTATTCGGTGGACGAAAGCGGCTCCCTGAGCTTCTTAGGGGCCACTGAGGAAGTCAGAGCAGGCGAGTTTCTGGATGTCACTCCTTTGATGAGCGGCGATGAAGTCATAGGGTACGTTGCAATTGACGCCCAGACGATAGCTGAGCCAAATAATGGCGACGGACGGGCTGTATTCCTGGTCACCAATAACGGTAAGCCGACAATAGAGATCTCTGACGTGGTTTGGACCGTGATGTCTACAGGATTAAACAAGTCCGGGCGAATGGATATGTGGGTCGTGACAGGAGGCAGGTTCTATGACCGAAAAGTCGGCCTTGAAGGTGTAAAGGAAATACCGGGAAACACCGATTACACTGTAGTGATGCCGAGCACGGCCAATGAGGTGTTGGCCGTTGGCGCTTATGTTACCAAAAACATGTGGTTGAGTGCAGATGGCAATCGGTACAATAAACTCGATCCGAATCCCGACGATCCAGACAATCGCATCGTGCCGGAAGTCGGACAAATGGCATTCTTTAGCAGTAGGGGTCCCACACGCGATGGACGCATATCCCCGAACATCGCAGCACCGGGGGAGTTCATTTTTTCCTGTCTATCTTCACATCTAACACCGGGCATTGGCTTTCAAATCGAAAACGTTTTGCAGGGTGGAGGCTATCACGGCTTTCAAGGAACGAGCATGGCAACGCCTCATGTGACCGGCACAATTGCCTTGATGCTACAAGCCAATCCCAATTTAACCTATGCTCTGGTGCGCCAATTCCTCCAGGAGACTGGCCGCACCGACAGTTTTACCGGAAGTGTTCCGAACAACAGATTTGGTGCGGGTCGCATCGATGCGCTGACTGCGGTGCAAAAAGCTGCTGCATCAGAGGCCAATTCATTTCCGGTGCTAATACACATTCCTCCCGTGGCAGGCGAGAGCGGAATGCGTGTCACGCTCTCAGCCGAAGCCGGAGATAACGATGGCATCGACGCGGTTCATTTGAACTATCGCCGAGGTGGCGATAGGACATTCACAACCCTACCCATGACGATTGTCGATGCGTCCTACAAAAGCATGATTCCGGAAGAGGCAGTCACAACCCGCGGAATCGAATACACCATCGAGGCAACGGATATCAATGGCAACACAACCCGTTCGCCTTTCTCAGGTCTCCATACAATACAGGTTGCTATCGGAGGCGAAGGCGAGCAAAAACCTACGGTCCAGCCGGCCGATACTCTACAAACCGCGTACCGATTGATTTCGATGCCGCTGGATCTTCAGATGAAATCTCCAGGAAATGTTTTAGAAGACGATCTGGGAAGACAGGATGTCAAATCGTGGCGGTTGTTTGAGTTACAAAATGGCAACTGGAATGAATTCCCTAATACCGCTGATTTTTTACCTGGCAACGCCTTTTTCCTGATTGTGAATAAAGCAGGTATCAAGATCGACAGTGGACCCGGCATGTCAAACGACAGTGGGCATGCCTACTCAATCCCTATAATGCCAGGTTGGAATCTTATCGGAGATCCGTTTAATTTCCCTGTTTCCACGTCAAAAATCAAGTTTCAAAAAAGCAAAGCCAGACCTATACTGAGAACGTTTAACGGTCAATGGAGCGGCGTTGGGGATGTTGTCGAAATTTTGCCGTTCGAGGGGTATGCCGTATTCAATCACTTATCCTCATCAGACGTTCTTTTGGTCGACCCCAACGCCCCTGCTTCATCTGCTGTGGTTGCGAAAGCGCAAAACAAAATGGCAGCCTCTCAGTGGTCCATCCGGATTTTGGCGCAATGCCAGCAAGCACGCGATTCGGATAATGTCGCAGCAGCCATTCCCAAAGCAGTGGCTAGCTGGGACTTCTTTGACCAGCCCGAACCTCCTGTAATCGGGCAATATATCAGCGTTTATTTTCCACATCCTGGGTGGAACATGCTGACGGATTTTTACTCAATCGACGCCCGTCCATCACCGGTTGACGGTGATGTCTGGAATTTTGAAATACGAACCAATATTCATGACGAAGTCAGGCTGACTTTTGATGGAATACGCAAAGTTCCCCGTGAATTTGAGGTTTGGTTAGTGGATGAGGATTTGAAGCTCTCTCAGAATCTCAGAAAGGCCAATCGGTTTTCCACAGCTCCCCCTCCAAACAATCAATCCAGAAGGCTTCAATTAATGATCGGCAAGCCGGACTACATCCAGCGAAAAATCGAGACATTTAAGGGAATGCCGGAGAACTTTGAACTATTTCAAAATTTCCCCAATCCGTTTAATTCGATAACAACCATTCGCTACGCGTTGCCGCAAGCCGAGAAAGTGACGTTGAGAGTGTTTAACATACTGGGAAAAGAAGTCGCAACGTTGGCCAACGGCGAACTCCAAGAGCGCGGATTTCACACGGCAATTTGGAAAGGTACGGATGATGACGGATTTCTCGTGGCGAGCGGAATCTATATCCTTCGAATTCAATCCGGCTCATTTTCAAAAGCAAAAAAAATGATTTTGATCAAATAGTGTCATATGACTCCCGAAGGAGGATTAACCCCATGCTCATAAGTTACATATTAATGCTCACGTTCCTGGTGCTGGGAAGCTGTAAGTCATTTTCCGGGGAGCATGCACGCGGCCATAGTCTGCCCGGCACATTGGGAAATCCTAGCAAGACTAAGCAAACTGAACATGGACAACCTGAAAACAGGGAAACGGACCTCTCTAATATCACAATAACTAAAGTTGCAGATATTTCAAACGTAGAGGCAGCTCTCATAAATGCCGGGAGAGATCAGGGACTTAATTTAGGAGATACGTTTACTGCGGCAAGGAAAGTTAACGGAGAATGGGTTGTCGTCGGAGATGTCAAGATCATCGAGGTTTTCCAAACATCATCAGTAGTGCGCTTACTTCCACCCCATGATATGAAACAAGAGGAGAGTCCATCACTAAACATAGGAGACCGGTTTTTTTGGAGGAAATAAAGTCTGTACGATTTAAAGGATGAATCTCGCTGAAATCGGTAAGCTTTTGCTCTCGTGATAATAACGTAACAGTTTGTTCCGCTTTTCTTTTCATCAACATAAATTTCCTTGCATTTTGGCAGGGAATTGTTTAATTAATTATACCCTGACACATAATGGGAATTTCTCACCTAAAAAGGAGGAGGTGACATGATGAAACGAACGTTCACAATTTCTTTAGCTCTGCTCGCTATCGCTGTTTGTGCTTGTGCCCAGGAGCAAGCGCAGCAGGGCCCGAATATCGAGGGGGTTTACATCCTGGTCTCTCGCCAATTACCAGACGGCACGACCCAACAGCCTCCGGACATCAAGGGGCTTCTGTCCTACTCAAACGGCTACCGAAATTTCAACATTATCTGGAAAGATTCCACCGGCAACAAGGTTTCAGTCTCCTTGGCTTCATCATATAAGTTAGCAACCGATGAGTATAGTGAGACAAATTTATTCCATGTCAGTACCAACGAGGCAAATAATGAAATCAATTACGACGTTTCGGGGCAGACAGGCAGTTCTCCTGTGACTGTAACAAACGGCCGTATCGAATTTGACTTTCCTCTTTTTGATGAGCCGTCGATAGTCTTTGAAGGCGATAACGCTACGGCAACCGGACCGGGCTTTGTCGATACCTGGGAGAAAGTTAAATAAAATAAAAATATAAAGAAACAAAAAGGGGCTTTGACCGCCAGTCCGCCACCAGACATCCGTTGAGTGCCGGGCTTTTGGGAAATCACTTCTGCGGCAAAGCCCCGTCCATTTTATTTACCATCCCTCCCACTACTCTTGCTAAAGCCGTACCCTTTATTTTTATTTTAGAGACCAATTCAAAACGACGTTATTGCTTTCCGGCCTTGCCGACTTATTTATTCAAGACTCGCTTTTAGCAATACTGCCTCTTCTGTCTTGTCACTATATCTACCGCCATTGTTCGATACACAGGTATGATTTAGAAGTTGGCTGAATTCAATGTGAAAGTTACGAATACGGTGAAGAATAATCACTCAAAACATTTTGGATTCATTACTACAAATTGCCGGTTTTACTTATTTTATTGTTAGAGATAACGTGAATTGCAAAAGGGAGCTAATCGGGATAGGGCGAGCCTCGCGACCCCGCTCAACCGAGTAGAAGGGATCACGCTTGGTGACCCCAACCGCCACACAATGTAGCGTGCGGATTTCCCGCACTACGCTCTTCAAGATGTTGATTTACAGCACAGCATAGGATTTCATTTTGCCATTGGGCAAAATAAGCCTTGTTCGCTGTAACGGATAAGTCTTTGAACTGATGGAACTTATCCCATCGGACACAACTCTCACGACTTCGCCGACAAAGTATCCTATGCCAATAACGTATTCAAGTCAATCATCTGAGCAGCAGCATCTTGCGGGTGAGCACTGCGCTAGCGATAAGATAACGGGCAAGCGGCAACGCAGAGCCGGATTGTGAAAAAGTGCCCAAAACTTGGATTCACTCCAATTTTTGAAAATCGCGCTCCCGCTAGCTTGTGCGGTTACATTTGCGGCTCTGCACGCCCTTAGTTATTATATTATATTAATCAAAGCCGCAAGACCTGGAGAAGGCACCTACGTAGCAATCAGGTGAAGCCGCCTACTAGAGCACCAAAAGCAGCGCAACGCCCCCCACGATCAGCAGAGCCAAAGCCCAAATCAAATCGAAGTTGATCCATTTTTGACGCAACACAGCTAACCCCAACTTCTTGTAGACAATCCAGGCCACGGAGCCCATCACAACCAGCATGGCGAGAGTGTGAACGCTGACGGCCAGGAACAATCCAGTCCCCTGACGTAGATGTACGTCCGGTGACCCACAAATACTGGCCACACCCAATAGTGCCGGAGCCACCATCAACCCAGCCCCGTGGGCTGTGGCCATCAGAAATGACCAGACGAACAAGTCACGCATGCCCACCTTCATGCCAACCCAGCGAGGGTGCCTGTAGTAGTTGAACACTTTATATGCACCAAAGGCCAGTAGGGTGACTGCCGTCAACCACTGCAAGAAGCTTGAAGAGATGAAGCGCATCCCCGCCATGACCATTACCGCCACCAAAGCTATTGTAGTGGCATGTCCGGCCGCAATGGGCAACAGCGACACCCATATAGCTCGTTCACTCCGTTGTTGCAGGCCGACTGACAGGGCAAATAGCCAACCCATCCCCGGATTCAGTCCATGATAGGCCCCAAAGCCCAACATCGCCAGCCAGGGACCGAACGAATCAGGAGGGATAGCAGAAAGTGTCTGTTGAAGCATCTCCACCTTCCAGTCGAACTTGGTGACATCGAGTTTCCCCAAAATCAGTGAAGAAATCGGGATCTAGTTCCATGCCGCCGTTAGGGTCGGTATTTACCTTGACCATCCAGCCCTTCAACTTGTCCGGATAAAACTGGTCATCCCAGGTACTGTAAAGGGAATTGGTAAAATAAACTCGTCGGCCGTCACGGCTGATCTCGACCATTTGTGGGCCGCCTAACAACGACCCGTTACTCTTGGGGTGTTCTTTCTTCTGAACGATGCCCCCGATTTCAACCTTTCCGGTCAATTTCGGATCGAACGGGTCCGAGACATCGTATTGATGTAGCTCGCCGGTCCCCCAACAGGAAACGTAGAGGAATTTGTCATCCAGTGACAGATCAATATCGGTTACCAGCGGCGGCACAGCCTTAAAACTCTTTAATAACGGCGGTAAATCTGCTTCGTCGGCAGGTACAGGCGGAATCGTGACCACCTTTTTCATCTGCCACTTGTCTTTCTCCTTATACCATGTCCAGATTGAAGCAGTGAGGTCTGCCGTGCTCACGACAACGCCGGCAAATCCATAAGTTTTACTGGGCTCGTGGGCTGGCCGCAATTCCAACAACATCTGGTGCTCGGCACCAAGGTCAATGGTCTGAGCAAGCCTCCGTTTGCGGAGATCCCAGAAATGGAGGCGGTGACCGTATTTATTGGCCAGCAAATCCTCTGGCACCAACCCATCTTCAAACTGCTTTGGCTTAGCCCATTCACTGCTCATTAGAACATCATCCGCAAGATGCCACCAGAAGTCGTAGGACAATTCTTGCGAGCCACGGTGGAGTTCCCACGGGCCAATCACCTCAAAGTTGAAATGGTCGAGCAAAAAGATGCCCCCGGGACCATCGCTGCCATTCGCTGAGCCAAGAGCGCTCACATAAATGGCATCCGGGCCGCAGTGAATGGTGTGGGGGCGGCTATAACCTGACTTCGCCATGACTTCCTCTGGCTCAATCACTTTGGCAATATGCGGCCGAATCGGATCTGGTTTTGTGTCAATGATGTAAATGCGTGAGCTGCGCATACCCGGCACAATCAAGTAGCGTCGCTCCAGGTGAGGATGAGGCGCATAGGGACAGAGCGCCGAACTGCAGGCGTTCCAACCAAAGTGATGAAGCTCATCGCCCGCTTGCGGCAATTCAAGGGTGTTAATGATTTGACTGTAGGTGGAAGATTTTGGATCCAGATCGACTGTGCAGACAACATCAGGGCGGTCATTGCGGCCATAATTGAGAGCCACCACGTAGCCGTGTCGCTCGGGGGGAGCTTTCATCGCCATTTTGGGTGATGGATAAAAAGATGGATCGGGTTTCCATTGAGCCATTGTCTTACCCTCCTTCGAAAATTAGATTAATATAATAAATTAATTATGTTTTGAACACCATATCTTAATGTTGTCAGAAATTACGGTTCCAACATAAACAACAGGTCTAACGTTTTGCGCATCACGCCTGCACTATGCTTGAGCAGCGAGCATTTTTCGAGGAAATAACATCCAAGAGACTCCAAGCAGAATTCAAAGAAACGGAGCCCTGCGGTCGCAGTGAATGCGCGTGATATTACGTTAATGGTTCTCCCGGATTTTGTATATTAGGTGAAACCAGTCAATTTAATTAACCAAAACCCGGGAGGTATATCATGCGATTCGCCACCCAGTACCCAGTACTTGGGATAGACCTGCATTCCCGCAGCCTGTATGTCTGTGTCATGGATGAGCAAGGGGACATACTGTTTCATCGTAATATGCCAAACAACTTCGACATTTTCAAGAAATATATTCACTAATATTCATTCATGCATATCTGCCAGAAATGGCTGTTGGCGTTGAATCCAGTTGTTATAATTATTGGCTTAGCGATGCCTGTTGCAAAGCCGGTATTCCGTTCTATCCTGGCCACGCTTAGTAGATGAAATCAGTACACGGCGGCAAAGTAAAGAACGACAAGGTTGACTTAAAAAAGATTGCGACCTACTGCGCTACAATCTTTTCCCCCTGGCCCATCCGTATCCCAGAAAGATGCGTCCGACCCGAGCCAAGAGCATCATGGCGCATCGCTTCGCCGTCACGTCCTATTCTTGATTTGATGTTCAATGACTAATACTAAATCGTTTATTGGCTATAATTTATTGTTTAATGAAGCGTTAGTTGATAACTGAGCTTATCCGTTTAAAATCGATACTCCCTTCGTTATGGGGATAACTTTACCGTACCAAACCTTCCGGCATGGGAATAACTTTAGCCAATTTAGGGTCAAATAGGCCTTCGAAGCGCCGAAAACGGGGATAATCTTCTAAAATGCCAATTTTGGCTGTTGTTTTTCTGTTACTTAATACTATTGAGCAGTCTTTAATTATTAGGCCTGAGTTTCAAACAGCAATTCTTCAAAGGAGTTTCGTCTCGAGCGTTTTCAATGCTCTTTTTGGATCCTTTGGCAGAATAACAGTAAAGGTACTGCCTTTGTCAACTTCACTCTTAACCTTTATTTGACCATGGTGTTTTTGAACCAGAGTATAACTGGTGTATAACCCAAGTCCCGTTTTCACTCGTGATTCTTTTGCGGTAAATGCCGGATCAAATAAACCTTTTATCCGTTCAGACGCAATACCTACCCCGGTGTCGACAATCTGTACATGCACATAGCCATTTTCCATATAGGTGCTTATCGTGATAGTGCCTTCTCCTTCGATCGCCTGGACTGCATTTGTCAATAGATTCATAAATACCTGATTTATCTCACCTGGATAACACTCTACCAGTGGGATCTCGCCATATTCTCTCACCACGCTCGTTTGGTCGTTTATTTCGTGCTCGATCAACGATAGAGTATTTTCAATGCTTTCATGGAGATCAGTTTTTTGATATCCGGCTTCATCCAATCTGGTAAAATTTTTCAAACTATTTAGGATTTTAGCAATTCGGTCGCTTGCGGTCGAAGAAATTCGACTGTTTTTTTTGAGGAGGTTGACAAATTTCTCATACTCATTGCCACTGCTAACCCCGGTGGATGTTTTACTCCTCTCCAAAAACTCCTCCAGTTTAGCAATACATCGCGCCGATACGTCAGCATTACTTTTGATAGCCCCCAGGGGAGTATTTATCTCATGAGCAATCCCAGCGGTGAGCTTGCCAAGCGAAGCCAACTTCTCTGATTGGAATAATCGCACCTGAGTCTTTTCCAGCTCGGCTTGCTCCTGTTTGCGTTTGGTGATATCGCGGATAATCCCCGTTACAAACTTAGCATCATGCGTTTCCCAATCGGCAAGGGTCAACTCAATTGGAAACTCGGTTCCATCTTTGCGCATGGCTTCCAGCTCAACTACCTGTCCGATAATCCGACTTTTGCCCGTCCTCAAAAAGCGATCCAGTCCCTCACGATGTGCTTTATGGTGCTTCTCTGGCATGAGCATGGTCAACGGTTGTCCTACTGCCTCTTTCTTCGAGTAGCCAAAAATGGTCTCGGCATGCTTGTTCCAAAATATAATTCGGCCGGTAATATCTGAAGTGATAATGGCATCATTAGCTGATTCTGCCACCGCTCGAAATCTGGATTCAGAATCTATCAGGGAGTCTTGCGCTGACTGCAGCTTTTGAAGTACAAACTGCAGCTCCTTATTCTTCTCATTCAACTCGAGATTTTTCTGACTGATAATTTCGGCTTCTCTCAGCTTTGCTTTCTCTAACTCCCTTTTGACCAAACGAGAGCGCTGGACACGGTCAATAACGTATACGACTGCCAGAAAAAGCACAAAATAGCCCGCATAGGCCCACCAGCTTTGGTACCAAGGTGCCAGGATTTCAAATCGGAAGTGGTCTTCTCTGCTGAGGTTACCATAGATGTTCTTAGCTCGAACCCTAAAAATGTACTGTCCAGCGGGCAAGTTGGTATAGTCCTTTTGGGTTTCCCTTGTCCAATCGGACCAGTCTTCGTCAAAGCCGCCTAAAAAGTATTGATAACGATTTTCGGATACCTCTTCAAAGTGTGGCACGGTATACTCGAAACGCAGCGCCCTGTTTCTATAAGGGAGAACCTGCGGCATCGGTTTTGGAGACGAGATCCCCCCAAAAATCAACGAGTCTCCGCTAACAGTGGCAACACGACGAATTTGAGTTGGGTAATCTATGCTAAAGTGTTTGGTTATCCGGGAATCATAACGAACCAGTCCGTTACTACAACCAATCCAGATGATGCTATCATTATCTGTATATGTTGTATGGATGAGGCCAAGGTTCATGATGGAACGGAAGCGCTTCTTGTCAATTAAGTAACCACCGCTTCTCTGTGGGATCGCCATCCAGGGTTCTGATTTACCTTCTTCATTTACCGGCCACACAAAGACCTGCCCAAATCGATCCTCTTCGACCCACGCCGCGGATAGAGTTGTGTCTGCTAATTCAGCGGCAATGGTCGAATCGGGGTCGAAGTACTGGTCACCTTCAGTAAAGCGTCTATGCCCCTTCTTTGTCGCAAAAACAACACTCCCATTGATGCGGCTTATGTTGGCAGGACCATCCGGTAACCCGTGGCTTCGGTTAAAACGGTCCACATCCGCATTCCAACCCTTTGAATCATGAGAGGTTAACCTGACATGCAGAACACCCTGAAAGATGGTCCCAAGCCACAATCCGCCATCTTTTTCCTCAACTATTGTACGTATCTCCTCGCCAATCCCCTTGACTCGGCCGGTGCTCGTCCAGCGTTGATTCTCTAACTTTAAAACTTCCATCCCGTTCTTCAGGCCGACATAGACCACATTCGTGTCACGTTTCGATTGATGCAGCACAAAGGAACTCTCGCGCCCGGAATTGACCAGACGGGCCCGCGTCCCGTCGATCTGATAAACGCCATCCGCTGTCGCAGCCAACAACCATTGCCTGACCGATAGAAGCCAAAAACCTTGATTCGAGATGCCCTCCACTGACTTGAAGGCCGGTATATGAATGCCGGACTTCTCAGGGGAAGTATTGAGAATCGATAGATCGGACTCGAGATAATATACCGACTGGCTTGTCGCGGCATATAATATCCCTCTATGCCTGGTTACCGATACAACGTTCCCTTTCAAACCTTGCCGTTCTGAAAAAAATGTGGCCGGATCATGCGCCTGTACCCGGGCAATGCCGGAGTTGAGAGCCATCCAGAGGGTGCCCTGTGGATCGCAGTAGAGATTCTTGACATCCTCATTCCGGAGCCCGGAGGATATGTTTAAGACTTGTAAAACCCTTCCCGTCTTGTCGATGATGCATGCACCGCCACGATATGTCCCGATGGCAAACTTGCCCCCTGGCAAGGCAACGGCTGAGGAGAGAATATTTTCGCGAATAAAGGCATTCACAGGGCTGGCAAAAGAAGAAAAGGTCTTTCCATCGAAGAGGAATAAGCCTTTGGTAGTAAATACGAGCTTCCGATAATGGTCGTATGGCGTCATAGCCACAAAGCCCATAGGATTCAGTCTCTCACTGTCCGGAATCAGCACAAGAGAATCGCCCACTGTTTTCATAAGGCCCTTATCGCGTTCCTCAACATACACCGTATCATTCACAACAGATGACAACGACAACGATGATTTCGACCCCAACACTTTGAGTTGATTATTTGACCAAAGGAAGAGCTTATCGCGCGTTCTGAAATAGGTACCTTCACTTGTACAATGGGTTCGCCATATTTCAGCAAAATCGCGGTCGCCGGGCTCGACTTTCTCCAGAAGAGAAACGAATTGCAGATTACCAACAGAATCAGGCGCCAGATACCCAAAATCCCCAAAAGAACCTGCAAAAACAGTTCCAGTGCTATCCACAGCGACAGAGAGCACCCAGGTCTCCTTAGGCGTTTTAATTACACGCCAAGAGACACCGTCAAATTCCAGAATACCATTGAGGTTTGCAACATAAATGATGCCTCGATTATCCTGGACCATACCCCAATTCATCGGGTTTTCGCCATATTCCTCTGGACTGTAGTTTTGGATGTATGGAGTGCCTAATTCGTTCGGTAGAACCGAGCCCATTCTCTCTTGCGCTGTAACTAGACTCGGCCAATATAGGAACAGCAAAAGGATAAATATGAGACTAATAGTTTTATACACAGTTAGCCATAGTTTGGACATTCCGTATCGACAAATATTTCAGGTTCAATGCAACAAGGCATCCGATTCGATAAAAAGACAAAACTTGTGATAATGTTCAAAACTTAGAAATCACGCCAAAGGGGCAGCGTCCGCGTCAATGCCGATTGTTATACCACGCATGTTAATTTGACGCTTTAGTTTGCTGTTCAAGCTTACGGGGGTCACAAGTCAGAGAGACTCTCACGCCCCTAAAACCGCGACGAGGTCAGCTCATGCGTGGCGTCGGCCCAGGCGCGATCAAAGCGTCTGGCTACAGCCGAGGCTGCCTCAAGCTTGCCCTGCTGCTCGAGCGCGAGCTTCAAGCCGAACAGCGAGTAGCCGTTCTCCGGATTCTTGCGCAAATCGGCAGCATAAATCACCTCGGCCTCATTCGGGCGGCCGGCGTCAAGAAGCATAGCTCCCAGGAGATGTCGCACCGGGAAATACCAATCGGGGGGCTCGTTGTAGAGCAGACCGTCCTCGAGTCGTACGGCCCGCTCGAGATGCGCCAAGCCCTGCAGGGTCTGGTCTTCCGCGTAGGCCAGCTCTCCCAGCACGATCTCCTCGGCGATCGTCAGCAGAGTCTCGGCGGTACCGAAGCCGATGTAATGCTCAACCTTCCCCATCGCCTCGCGTGCCGCGGTAAGCGGGCCCAACTCCAGCCGCGCCTCAGCCAGCCGTTTGGTGTGCACAAACGCGAGGGCTCGACCGTAATGCCAGATGCCGGTCATAAATTGCGACTCGATATCGGGCTTGGGTTCGGCAAGCATCTCATCCCACATCCCAAAGCGAACCATAACAAAGTACGGCTGTGACAGAAACGTTTCGTAGAGCGCCCATACGTTCTTCTCGGCGGCAAGCTCCGGCGGCACCTTATCGACGATCTTGCGCGCCGCTTCAAGCGCCGCCTCCGGAATTCCCTGAACCATTGCCGACCAAGCCATGAAGTGGATGTTGTGCGGGTAGTAGTTAAGCGGATAAATACCCTGAGCGCGGCACTGCGTAATGTAGCTCTCGTCGGCCTCCACGGCCCGACGATTTGCCTCATAGGAATCGCCAAAACGCCCGACTCGCATGTAGATGTGTGACGGCATGTGCACAATATGCCCGGCTCCCGGCATCAACCCACCCAGCATGTCGGCATGCCGTTCACCACGCTCCGGGTGGCGTGCTTCCACCGTGTGGATGTAATAGTGAAGGGCACCTGCGTGCTGGGGATTGCGATCGACCACCGACTGCAGGGTCTCCAGGATCTCTTCGGTATTCGCTTTAGGACTGCCGTCCAAATTCCAGTAGTCCCAGGGACTCAGGTTCATCAGTGACGCCGCGTAGAGTGTTGCAGCATCAAGATCATCGGGGTAACGTTCCACCAGCTTCGCCATGGCGCGGGCGTAGGCCCGATCGAATGGTGCACGATCTGCCGGGGCTTCTTTCGCGTACCGTTCTGCCAGAGCTTCGATGTAGGCCCGTTCGCGTTCAGAGACCTTGTCCTTGAGTCCCACCGCACGCTGGATCGCCTGGTAGGCCTGCGGCGCTACCTCCGGAACCATCGGCAGATTGAGATTGGGGCCCAGGACCAGCGCCCAACCCCAGTAGGCCATCGCGTTTTCCGGATCGAGCCGCGCGGCCTCCTTGAAGGCACGCAGCGCTTCCGAGTGGTTGAAGGCATATGTCAGTCGCAGCCCCTGATCAAAGAACCGCTGTGACTCAGGGCTCTGCGTTGTGACCGGGAAGTGGTGGTCCCCCAGACCCTCAAGCTTCGGCGCGATAGGCCCTTCGGCCTTGGCCGGATCCGCGGCAAGGGCCCGCGAGTCGTGGATCTGTGCCGCGGCAGGTAAGGCAATGACACCCAGGATCATCAAAACAATCGAGGTGGCAGTGGCTCGCATTTTCTTCTCCTTTTTTGTGTTTAAGAAGTTCAACAGGCTCTTAGGGAGCCGCGAATATCCCAAGGACAGATTCGCTCTTCGAAGCTAACAGAGCCCTCGTTGCGGTGTTAAGGCTCGTTTAACGGCAAAACCGCCAAAGACAACCTTGCGCTCATCCCAAAGTCTCTGCGGTTTTGTCAGACTTGAAACGAATGTCAAACATTTGTTTGCGCTGGGTTGCTGACTTACCTACTTTGACTTACGATATATCATGTCTTCCCCATCTTGAAGCTATCTTCTTTACAAATAAAGTGGCAAGGCCGACCGCAACCATTGCCACTGTCCCGCGATGGAAAGCCATTTGACTGATGTCATCAAACTGGTTACTCGCCCACAGCAAACAGCTGCACAGGGTAGATAGTCAGCATTATCGCAACCCCGATGTTCTCGAAATAATCGGCAACCGGAGGTACAATTAGAAAAATCAGTGGATTGTTCACAACGATCATTGTCAACAAATGCACGACTAGAAATATAAGTAAGCAAACTGAACAAGAGTGCCGTAGAGAGAGGATAAATCAGGTCTGCACTGAAATCTACAATCGTATAAAAGTGTCGTCCTTCCTCCCCGTACGCCTCAATCATCTCGTAAGCCTCTTCCAATGTATAGAAGAACTTCATATCTACACATTTGAAAGCGGACGAGACACGATTTGCGGACGGCAACCGGCCTTTGGCTTCGAAACCGACTCCGTTTCCTGAATGGATACGAGAATTTATGTAACAGGTTTGTTAAAAGCAACAAAAAAATGGGAGGTGTGCATGCCGGGCAGGTGGCGGGAAGATCCGACAAAACACGCGGCAATCTTGACCAAGCCAACTTGGATAGATATTATTTTCATTTTTTGGGTACCCAGAAGTCGTTTAGACCCGGAAACTCCCAGCGTTTCCATCATGGAAGAATGGTCGGAGGTGGTCCAGATTTTTAACATAGAGAAGGGAGTGAGAGAATTTTCTCTCTTTTTGTTATCTTATGCACAATTTGTCAATATATATGACTAATCACTGAGTAAACTGCAACAAAAGCGGAATAAATTCGATAAAACTGCGTAATTAGAAAAAGCGATTTGTGAACGATTGTCAAAACTAAATAAAGGCGATGATGGATAAGGTTGACTACAAAATACTTTCTCTGCTGCAGGAAAACGCTCGAATCTCCAATACTGAGATTGCAAGACAGGTTGGGATGGTTCCCTCGGGGGTGCTGGAACGCATCAAAAAGCTAGAACAAAGCAAACACATACAAGAATACACGGCACGACTTAAATCAGAGTCCTTGAACCTGAGTCTTCTCGCCTTTGTGTTTGTCCGCGCCGACGAACCAGCGCATAGAATCGACACGGCTGAAAAGCTGGCCGAATTTCCTGAAGTCATGGAAGTACACCATGTGGCGGGTGAAGACTGTTATTTGCTGAAGATCCGCCTGAAGGATAACAAATCGTTGGCGGTTTTCTTGCGCGAGAAGGTTGGTAACGTCTCAACCATCGCGTCGACGCGAACGGTCATTGTCCTCGAAACCATTAAGGAAACATCCAGGGTGTGTCTTCCAGAGACATGGAACAAACATTAAGCCACTCTGGCTCCGTATTGAAAAACTTCAGCAAATCAAAAAGGAAAAGAAAGTGGAGGCAAACCATGATCGCAAGAATGTGGCATGGGGTCGTCCCGCAGTCAAAGTCGGATGACTATCTTGATTATCTCAAGAAGTCAGGTATTTCTGGCTGTCAATCTACCATGGGCAATCGAGGTGTATTTGTTTTTCGCCGAAATGAGGGAGACAAGACCCACTATCTTATGATGACGCTGTGGGATTCTTTCGATTCAATACGTAAATTTGCGGGCGCAGACGTGGACAAAGCCCGCTACTATCCTGAAGACGAAGACTACCTGCTTGAACTCGAGCCGCATGTTACTCACTATGACGTCTCGGTAGAATCGAGAATGAACTCATGAAGCGTTCGATTCATGCTCAAATCTAAATGTCATTTTGACTTGAAATTTATGGGGATACCACTGGGCGTGAGGCCAAACCCATTTCATCAAACGGGGGCACGACCGCAAAATATTTTGCCTAAGGGCGTGTCCTTTGGTCCAGGGATGCTGGGTGAAAAGTATATGGGACATACCGCAAATGAATATAAGAAATCAGCAACTTACTTGTAGATACTCAGATGATCACTGAGATGATATTGCGTATTGGGAATCTAGATGAAATGAATCAATAGCGTATAGGGTGCCGAACATGATTGTCTGCGTGACTCTGGCCTCTCAAGAGCCAGCCACTTGTTATACGCGGCCAGGTCTGATTCTATGGTAGATAATACTTTTTAGAGACTCTGCTCATATGCTAGAAATTTCCGAAATTCTCTAGCCATCGCAGCAATCGTCGATATGATTGCCAGAATCAATCCGCAGGCGATAAAGATGAGAGGGACATTCTGTCCGGTTAAATCAGCAACGATACCTGAAAGACCCA
>JAABXR010000266.1:10859-53563 GCA_011776225.1 Phycisphaerae bacterium | reverse complement strand
TATACTGGTGCGGTAATTGAGGATGACGTTTTTCTTGGTCCCAGTTGTGTTTTGACAAATATCACAAATCCCCGTTCACAGATTGTACGTCATAGTCTTTACGAGAAGACGGTCATCCGCCGGGGCTCAACGGTTGGAGCAAATGCAACGATTGTCTGTGGCGTCGAGTTGGGGCGTTATTGCTTTATAGCCGCTGGTGCCGTTGTGGCCAAGAACGTTCCAGATTATGCATTGATGCAGGGAGTTCCTGCACGACAGGCCGGCTGGATGAGCCGACACGGTATCCGTTTGGGTGAACCGGATTCGGATGGTATTATGAAATGCGCTGAGAGCGGCTATCATTATAAAGAAGTTGAGCCGGGAGTGGTAAAATGTCTGGATTTGGATGAAGAGGCCCCATTACCACCGGAGGAAGCTATTGGCAAAGTTTCATATAATGAACTTAAAAAAAAATAGTTAACTATCATTATGGTGATAAGGAGAATTGGCATGGAGGTACCTTTACTGGACCTGAAAGCACAGTACGCGACTATAAAAGATGAGGTATTAGCAGCAGTATCGGAAGTGCTTGAATCACAGCGGTGTATCGGGGGACCGAAGGTAGCCGAGTTTGAAGAAAAGATAGCGGCGATAAGCGATTGCAGGTTCGCAGTTGGTGCCTCCAGCGGAACGGACGCAATTTTAAACAGTTTGATGAGCCTGGATATTGGTGCAGGAGATGAGGTTATTACCACACCGTTTACGTTCTTCGCCACGATTGGCTGTATTTGTCGAACGGGTGCAAAACCTGTTTTCGTTGATATCAATCCAAAGACATTTAATATCAATCCTGAGCTTATTGAATCGGCAGTAACGGAAAAGACCAAGGCGATTATGCCTGTCCACTTATATGGGCAAATGGCGGATATGGATCCGATAATTGAAATCGCCAAAAAACACGACCTTTCCGTGATTGAAGATGCGGCCCAGTCAATAACAAGCACATATAAAGATCGAAAAGCTGGCAGCATCGGGACGGCGGGGTGTTTCAGTTTCTTTCCGAGCAAGAATCTTGGTGGCATCGGTGACGGTGGAATGATTGTTACTAATGATGAACAGCTTTATGAACGGCTCTTTATCATGCGTAATCACGGCAGCAAACCAAAATACTACCACCGGCATATCGGAGGTAATTTCAGACTTGACCCTATCCAGGCTTCTGCGCTCTTGATCAAGCTACCGCATTTGGACAAATGGTCGGAAGCACGCAGACGTAATGCCGCCAACTACGATAAGAAATTTTCAGGAACAGTTGTGCAAACGCCTTACATCAGTCCTGATTGTGTGAGTATCTTTAATCAATACGTCATTCGCGTTCCTCGGCGAGATGAAGTAGTGGCACATCTTCGTGAAAATAACATCGGCTGTGAGGTGTATTATCCGATTCCGGCTCACCTGCAGGAGTGTTTCAAGTATCTCGGATACAAAGAAGGGGACATGCCGGAATCGGAAAAAGCTGCGAAAGAAGTCATAGCCCTGCCGGTCTATCCGGAGTTGACTGATGAGATGAAAGACTACGTGGTTGAAGCAATTCTCTCGTTTTTGAAATAGCTCGACATACCTGAGCAGATGAGCCAATTAACACTTTATGGTTTTGTCTCGAATTAGCCTTAATGTAAGCACAGAGATATTCCTACCACCTCAAATCATTGTCAAGACATGAATAAGACCAAGCCAAGCCACTTTCGGTCCTTATTTTTTTGGATTGCGTGCACGTGCGCTGTAAACCTGTGCAGCCAGGTTTCGTGTGCAAGCAAACCCCGAGACAAAATCGTCAATAGATTGCCTCAATGGATAGCGACAGAAAAAATACGAGCCGGGTATGTAAGCACAAATTACTCAAATATTGAGGATGCAAAATACACTTATTTAATGGAAAGATATGGATTAAATACCGCAATCGTAAAAGGGAATTTCCATTTCAGAGAAGAATTTACTAATGCTTTAGCAAACTGCCGTCAGTGGACCAGGACAGCCAAAAAAGCAGGGCTGCATGTATTTATTTCTTATTTTTGGCAACCTGACCACAAATCGTTCTCCTATCGGAAAGTTGTGTATTCTGACGGCAGTTCAGGCATTGCTCCATGCCCGAGAGATCGCAGGTACTGGCATGAGTATCTCACACATTTTGGGAAAGTCATAGCAGAATTATCCCTTGAACAGGATTTGCAGATTGACGGAATATTTTTGGACTGTGAGCTCTATGGAAGCGAGGGCAAAAAAAGGCTTTACGGTAAGCACACTTGCTTTTGTGACAAATGTTTTTCAAGCTTTCTGCTGTCCAGGAGTTACAGTGGTGATCAATTACCTCCGGTGAGTCCCAGGGACCGTAAGAGATGGCTTGACAAAAACAAGTTCTTGGACGACTACTTTGGTTTCTTAGAAAGAGATGTTGAGCAATTCGCCAAACAATATGAGGAAGAACTTCATGCTGTCAATCCCGGTTTGATGTTAGGTATGTACCCAAAGTTACAAAATTGGGTATTGTACTCAATAGCACGAGGTTTAGGGACACCCGAAATGCCGGCAGTATTGTTTGGCACACATTGTTATGTGAGAGGAGGGATCCCTATAATTCCACAACCTCTCCCGGGATTCTACACAAGACATGAAATCAACGGCATATACTTAGCAGGTTTTCTTTTCGGGACGCACAGTCCCGACGATCTGGAGCTCAACTTATTTTATGCATGTCAGAAGGCCAGCGGTTACTGGCTGTTCAGGATGCCGATGTTATGGGGTAAGTTCTCGAGAAATGAAAGTCTTACCCGAGGTACTGCAACAGAATACTGGAATTCGATAGGGCAAGCAAACAACGAGATCAAACTTCGCACAGATTATATCGACAGTCCAAGCAGCAGAATAAACATACTGAAGGAATGGAAGTTATTAGATAATAACTCGACCGGGACAGAAAAACGAAGTCACAAGTTACCGGCAGTTAGTTTTCGCGGCAAACTGAATTTTCTGTTTTATGCTGACAGGGCGGAGGACATTTATATTAGCATGTACTTTGAAAGGGTTTACAAGTATGGTGACAGTCTCACATATGAGATCGTTTCACCACAGGGACAGAACATGTTGTCTGAAAAATTCTCCAAACGTGGTCCAATTAATTTACGCTTTCAATCTTCTATAACAGGTGTTCACTTATTAGTTGTCAATCCCGGCAGGTCCCCTTTTCGTGTCACTTCAAGCAATACTCCCATTGCCGCGTTGGATAATTGGAGCTTTCATACATTCGGAGACGTTGAGCCATTATATTTTTATATCAGCTCCAAAAGTCAAGACATTGATGTTTTCGGTCATGGGATAGAGCGCAACACTTTTAAGATCACTTTGCAGAATCCAAAAGGGAAGAAATTCACTGCCAGTACAAAGCCCGGCAAGAACGACTTCCGGTTAGATATTGAACCATCAACAACTCAAATGGGCATCTGGAATTTAAGCATTACAGGGGTTGATAAAACAAAAGCTAAAGATGCATGTTTTCATTTTGCAGGTTCCAGAAGTACCTGCTTAGCTTTCAGGCCGGATTGGATTTTTAAGAAGTATCAATAATATATCTCCTTAAGCGAGTGTTTCAAGTAATTCAGGAAGTTTTTTGAGCCATCGTGTATAACCGATGTCATGATAAATGCAACGAAGCATAATCATTTGACGTGAGATCGAAATGAGGCTTCTACTACTCATATCTGCAATCTTTTTGTTGGCGGGTATCTTTATGTTGGTCGTCCGCATCCTGTACGGCTTTCAGGGCAGTGACTTTTTATTTCTTGCTGCAAATATACTGCCCCTGTTCTGGCTCGCCCGCTTTGATTCGATATATATTCTTTACGGAGACTCTCCGTTAATACTGCCCTTTGGTATACTTGGCTTGGTAATTTTTTTCCTTATCTGGTTCGCCAATTCCGAGACAAGGCTTTTGATGAGAACAGCTACAAAAAGGATATTAGTGTTGTTCCTCGTACTAATTTGCCTCTTTTCATTTAGTATCCTGTTCAACAGCCAAGACTCTATAGATTATGCAAGAGGTATTCAGGCGCTTTGTTATGTAATTCTTCCATTCATTGCGGCCCTCTTAGTTGTAAGATGCTGTAGCGTCGATATAATGCACTTGGAACGAGCATTACTGACCTTCTTAATCGGAGGTATGTTTATCTCCTTTCTTGCTGTTTCAAGTGCTGTTTTTCCCGGCCTGTATAGAGGTATTGTCACAACATATGTTACGGAACTGGAAAGGGGTCGTTCATTTACTACGGTGGGCGGACCCAGCGGTACAGCCATGTATTTAATGCTAATATACTGTTTGGCCAGTGGTCAGATAATCGCCAAACATCGCCGATTACTCAGTGTATGTGTTTTGGTTTTATCATTTTTAGGTATCCTCGTAACTCAGACCCGAGCCATACTTCCTGTTTTCATTCTGGTTAATATATATCTATATTTCTGGCACTTCCGCAGCTTAGGTCGCCGTATGCTTTTATTTCTTTTACTCTTAGGATTCCTTCTGCTGCCAACAACATATTTTCTCAATAAAAGATTTCCCCTTACAAGATTCCTGGTTTGGGGCAGGTATAGCGGAGTGGGCGGTGGTTCTTTTGCTGCAAGAACAGACAGTTTTAAAACAGCCATGAGATATGGCCTCAATCACCCCGCCTTGGGAGGAGGACTTGGATTGGTTTACAATAAGCCTCGCAGGATTCTTGTTCTCGGACCAGCAGAGGCTGCGAAACCGATATATCTGGAGGGACATCCATCAAACGCTAAGCCCCACAGTTTGTTTGCACTGACATTTGCCGAGGGTGGGCTCGGTGCCTTGATCGTTCTATTACTACTGTTCTATGTCGTATGGAAAGCAACCAAACCACCCGATTCCTATCTGGATCCGTACGGCAACGGGATCACGCGCGGGTACCGCGCGGGATTTCTTAGTATTTTTCTCATATGTATCGTGCAAGACCATCTGTTTATGACACACAAGTTACCTTTTCTGTTTTACCTGTTCGCTTTTATGGGCATAGCAACGAGTTCCTTTTTCAATCATCAAGCCGATTATTATGTCGGATCTGAAGACGAAACTTACGCAGAGGAATCTGCAATTGAGGTCTTTGCCGAAACTGAGCTAACTTAAGAGATGGCTTCCTATTCTAAAGATGTCAAAACAGTCCTGTTTCTAAACATGCTCGGCTTCGCGGCGGGAGTAGGTATACAGTCTTCCCTTGCTTGGTTTCTCATGCCGGCGGGGAGAGGGCAGTATGCCGCGTGTGTGGTGGTATTTGCATCTTTGGTGACTCTGGTCTGCTCGCTCGGGCAGGAAATGGCGAATATTTACTATATCGGAGCCAAGAAGCTAACACCTTCCCAAGCCATGACACAAAGTCTTGTTATAGGAGTGTTAATCAGCTTTATCGCCTGCATGATTGGATATCTACTCACGTTGACATCACTACCGTTCCTGAACAAGGCGCCGCTTGCACTCTTCCGCTATTCGCTTCTTTGTATACCAGCAATGCTCTTCCAACTATACCTTACCAGAATTTTTCTCGGCATGGGAAAGGTATCGACTTTCAAGTATCTGATTGTGGGTGTTCAAGCTTTGTTTCTTGCGGGTTTGTTGACAACAGGAGCACTAAGAAAACTGGACGTTAAGACGGCAATACTCATACAGGCGGGCGCAAATGCCACAATAGCTTTGATGGCTCTGGGATTATTGATATTCCATCATGGTTGCCGGATTATAAGGTTGGAGATGGGCCCTCTATTGCGTTCTCTTGGGTACGGAATCCGCTACTGCCTTGGCAAACTTGCCACGCTGTTGAACGTTCAGATTGCGACAATTATTCTTAGCTTTTCTGCGGTAGAGCCGGACCAGCTCGGGCTCTTTTCAGCAGCAATAGCATTATCGATACAAATTTTGATTTTGCCAGGGGCAGTACAGATTGCCATAATGCCAAGAGCAGCAGCAGATTCCAAAGGCGAAAGCCTTATGGTTGCACAAAGTGTACGGCTTTGTCTTGTTTGCTGTTCGATTATGACGCTCGTTTTCTTTCTATTGAGTAAGCCTATAATCACGATATTTCTCTCTCCGCGTTTCCTGCCTGTACTGGTGCCACTGTGGATTTTGTTACCCGGTGTGTTAATACAAACCATCTCAAGGATTCTTCCGGCGTACTTTGCCGGTATTGACCGCCCACAAATAACCTCCATTGTCCTTGTGTTGTCTGTGGTTGCCAATCTTTTTCTTATACACCTTCTTCTGCCCATCTGGGGACTTCTAGGAGCAGCATTTGCTTACACTGCCGCCCATGCTTTGGGAGCCGTTCTTATGGGTCTGGCATTTCAATACTACAGCGGATTGTCTATGTGGAGGCTGGTAAAATTCAATCGTGGAGATTTTAATGCGCTTATCCAGCTTTTGCGGCGTTCATGGAAACAACCTCGCACACGGGAACTGGAAATTGGTAATTTATAGTTATTGGATCTTGCATAATGAAAGAAAAACAACTAACCGTATATTTCCTGTGTGAAGCCGAATTACTCGGCGGATATGGGGAATTTCTTTGTGGGAAGGCGCCCTCACCTCAGGGATTGCCGCCGGTTTATAACACATGGAATGGTTACGTAAAGGCGGGCCACAAGATCCATATCTTTACCCAGTACTATCACTACGATGGGTATTCTGATTGGGAATACAACGATTGGCAGTTGCATAATGTACCTTCACCCTTCAAGTACCTGCGTAACAAAAGACTCACCAAATTAGGCAAGTTACTATACAGGTTTTCAAGATTAGTCGGCCTATACAGGGTATGGAGGCGAGCTTTGGCAATAGCCAGAGAAACACCGCCGGATGTCGTATACACTTATAGTCCGTGGAGTGGACTGCCTGCGATGCATATTTCCAGAAAGTATAATGCTGCTCATGTTGTGAGACGGTTTGGCACTTTCCTGTACGATGTGCTAATCGGCAAGCACCATATAAGTGACGGTTGGATAATCGAAATACTTACTTACAAATTGTATTATGATTTATTTATAATGACAAATGACGGAACTTTTGGGGACAAGGTGAGCCTGCATTATGGGTGTCCTGCTTCGAAGCTGGTTTTCTGGACAAACGGTGTAGACAAGACCATGTACGATCCTGATTGTGACAGAGAGCAATTCCGAAAGGAACTCGGATTACCTGAAGATTGTCCGATTGTATTATCAGTAGCACGTCTGGCCGGAATGAAAAGGGTGGACCGCGTCATAGAAGTAATGAAACACGTCACAAAATCCCGGTCTGACGCACACCTTGTTATTGCCGGCGATGGTGTTGATGAAGGGAAACTCAGGCAATTAACCCACGAGTACGGTTTAGATCATGTGGTTCATTTTGTAGGGGCAGTTGCACATTCGGAAATCAAGAATTATTTCAATGCAAGCGATGTTTATGTACAATTCTTCGACAGATCCAACCGAAGCAATCCCCTTTTTGAAGCTATGTGCTGTGCCCTGCCCATAGTTACGTTTGAAGGTCCAAGCACTGGCGACTTGATATTCCATGGAAGGACCGCCTTGTGCGTTCAATCAGATAAGATTTTTCATGAAAAATCCGTCTCGTGTGTTGAAGGGGAAGAGTTGGAGAAGGCTGCGCAACACGTGGTGTCTTTGCTTAACGATGAAGAGTTGAGATTAACACTTGGTAGCAATGCAAGACAACATCTCATTGACAACTTTCAAACATGGGAAGAAAGGATTAGAATGGAAATGAACACCGTTTACGATCTTGTACAGGCCAGGAAAGAGTGAGTAAATGAAGGTTTCGCGTAGAAGTGAAAAGGTGCTTGGTATCATTTCTGCAATGTATGCTTATCGTCATGAAGGCGACTTATACATTCATTCTTCATTCGGGCGTATAATAGATACACTTGCTGAGCGTTATAAAGAGGTGATACTATGCATTCCTACAAAGAAACAACGGCCGGATGAGCCGCGTGATTATCGGATTCAAGCCGGGAATGTCGAAGTAATCCCACAACCCTTTTATACCAGTTCTTTGGGCAGCCTGAAGCATCCTCTCGAAATCCTGCGGGCATATACACACACTTGTAAAAAGTCCGATGCTTTATTTATCCGCGGATTGGCGCCCTTTGTTGGTCTGCTATATGTACATGCCTGGCTTCGCAAGAATGTCGTTTGTCACTGGATAGTCGGAAATCCAATTGCCCTTCTTAAAACTCACAAACGGTCGGGATTAATAATTGATAAGCTATCACTCATATACGCCCACATACACCGTCTGAACACCAGAGCAGGTCGTTGGCTAACCAAGGGAGCCTTCGTTTGTAACGGGACAGAACTTGCCGAACTTTATAAATCGCCTTGTACGATCGTGGCTGTCTCAAGTTCTGTTAAAGCAAGCGAATTTTTCGAACGAGAGGATACTTGCGGAGGAAAGAAAGTGCGGATCCTATTTGTTGGTTTTGTCCGTCCGGAAAAGGGCGTCGAATACCTGATAAAAGCTGTCAGTAAACTTGTAACCGAGAAAGAATGGGAACTTGTTATTGTCGGCTCACGTGACGGATATAGCGCTTATACTGAAAAACTTGACAAGCTGGTAGATGACCGTAATCTTCGAAAGCAAGTGCGGTGGGTTGGATACGTAAAGGAAGTTTCACAGTATTTTCGTGAGGCCGATATTTTTGTCCTTCCCACTTTGTCTGAGGGCACACCACACGTACTGGTTGAAGCCAGAGCCAACAGCTTGCCAGTAATCTCTACCAATGTGGGAGGGATACCTGACTCTGTATCACATGGTTATGACGGTGTTTTAGTGCCTCCTAAAGATTCTGATGCGCTGGCACATGCTATTGACCACCTCATTTCTGACAAGGAATTCAGGCAGTCGCTTATCCGTAACGGTCTAAGCTCCGCCCGTAATTTTACTATTGCCCGATTTGTTGATACAGTTGTTGATACAGTTGTTGATGAGCTTAAAAATCGAATTAGGTGAGGCAACAATGATTCGTGTATTGAAATATCTTTGGTTCAGGTTTATTATGCTTACAACCGGATGGATACCGGATTTCACCCCGGTATTGTGGTTTAGGGGCTTTCTTGCCAGACCCGCGTTCAAGAAATGCGGGAGAAACTTCCAGCTCGCCAGCGGCACACTCATCAACTGGTCCAGCAACATTTCCATTGGTCATAATGTTTTCATAGGCAATAATTGCTGGATCCAGGGAGTAGGTAAGGTTGTGTTGGAAGACGAAACAATGCTTGGTCCTTTTACTGTTTTAGCGAGCAACGAGCACACGAAGGACAAGGGTTCATATCGATTTGGTTATCCCAGAAGAGAAAAAATAACTGTCGGAAAGGGCTCATGGACCGGAGCACATGTCACTATCAAGGCCGGCGTAAATATAGGTCCAGGTTCTGCTGTAGGCGCGGGAGCTGTTGTAGTAAAAGATGTTCCGGATAATTGTGTAGTTGGCGGCGTTCCCGCAATAATAATCAAAAGAAATTAAAACTAAGAATATGTACCCTTGAGTAGCATTAGTCCCACTTAAAGCGTACAAATTGGATGGGGCTGAATAGAAAACTGTAAAAAGATTGCATAAGTAAAAGGATTTGTTATGGTAAAGGGCAAAAAGGTGCTGGTCACGGGAGCAGGGGGATTTATCGGTTCACATCTTGTTGAAGCTCTGCTTGAGAAGGGTGCAAATGTTCGAGCATTTGTTAAATATAACAGTCGCAGTGACTGGGGCATGCTTTCGGATTTGCCGGAAGAAGCACAGAAGAGTTTTGAGGTGATAGCCGGCGACATCAGAGATCCCTTCTTCGTGAGAAAAGCCGTTCAGGGATGTGATTATGTTTTTCATCTTGCTGCTCTCATTGGAATTCCTTACAGTTACGTAGCTCCGAGTGACTACGTGTCAGTAAATGTCCAGGGGACCGTTAACCTGTTGCAGGCCTGCCTGGACGAAAGAATACCTCGTTTTGTTCATACCTCAACGAGCGAGACCTATGGAACAGCTCTTTACGTACCTATAGATGAAAAACATCCGTTGCAGGGGCAATCACCTTATTCAGCAAGTAAGATAGGGGCTGACAAGATGGTGGAATCCTACTACAAGAGCTTCGATTTGCCTGCAGTAACGGTACGTCCATTCAATACTTTTGGGCCTCGACAGTCGTCAAGGGCTTTTATACCTACAGTAATAAGTCAAGCCCTGACCCGGAAGAAGATTCTTTTAGGCTCACTGGAACCTGTCCGTGATATGACATTTGTGAAGGATACAGTGGAAGGCCTTATTACAGTGGGGCTTAGTGACAAGGTTTTAGGGCAAGCAGTAAACTTAGGCATGGGCGATGGCCAGACTGTTGGCTCAATAGCCAAAACGATACTGCATATTTTAGACAAACAAAATATGCCGATCGAAGAAGATTTAACGAGGATTCGTCCTGAGAAAAGCGAAGTGATGCGTTTAATCAGCGATAATACAAAAGCCCGCGAGATTTGCGGCTGGTCCCCAACTTACAGTCTTGAACAAGGACTTGCTGAGACAATAGAATGGATTAAAAAGAACCTGAACAGGTACCGTCCGGACCGTTATACACTTTGAAAGACCGAAAATCATGACATTGATAGAAATGAAAGATATACGAGTTGTAGTCCTGGCAGGTGGCAAAGGGACACGTTTGAAGCCCTATACAAAAGTATTCCCAAAGCCGCTCATGCCGATCGGTGATATGTCCATCCTGGAAGTAGTGCTTAGGCAACTTAAATCTTTTGGTTTTAACAAGATCACTCTTTCTGTGAACCACCTCGCAGACTTAATACGCGCCTTTTTCGGCGATGGTTCCCAGTTGGGTGTTGATATAACCTACTGTATGGAAGACAAGCCACTGGGGACAGCAGGCTCTCTTTCCCTGGTGGAGAATTTAACAGATAGTTTCCTGGTCATGAACGGTGATTTGTTGACTACTATTGATTATGCTGCCATGGTACGGAGGCACATCGAATCTGGGATGATTGCAACCATTGGTGTCTTTCCTCGCGAGGTACAAATTGATTTTGGCGTACTCGAAATCGGGGCTGAAAGAGAACTGCTGGATTATAGGGAGAAACCAACATTTGAATACATGGTGAGTATGGGAGTCAATGTCTTCGACAAATCTGTTCTTGAATTCATTCCATCAGGGAAGTATCTGGATATACCCACACTGATGATGAGCCTTAAGAAAGCCGGAAAAACTGTGCTGACATACAGCAGTGATTGCGAGTGGCTCGACATCGGCCGAGTAGAGGACTACGAAACCGCAATCAAGGCTTTCGAGCAGTCGCGAGACAAATATCTGCGAGCATAAACTATGCAAAAGCATGCTTTGATAACAGGCATATGCGGTTTTGCAGGCCGACATATGTGCGATTATTTGACCACCGTGCCGGAGAGGCCAAAGATTATTGGCATCGATATACTGGACACACCACCGAGTGGTTGTGACTGTTTCTACAAGGCTGATATATCATCCGATAAGGCAATTAAAGATATCATCAATCAAACTAAACCTGATTTTATTATTCACTTAGCCGGAACTTTCGCTAAAGGTCGACAAGCATACAATGTCAACCTTCTCTCGATAATCAGCTTGCTTGAAAGTTCATTTGAGCACGTTCCCAATGCGGTTGTTGTAACCGCGGGATCTGCCGCTGAGTACGGCCTTGTAACACCAAAGCAGTTGCCTCTTAATGAGCAAACCACTTGCAAGCCTATTACTTCGTACGGCTCGAGCAAGCATTTAGCAAGCCAAATCGCCCTTTATTATCACCGTGTTCATAAAATGCGTACTATGGTGGTAAGACCTTTCCAACTTATCGGCAAGGGAGTAAATCCGCGATTGGCTCCTGGGGCTTTCGCTCAGCAATTGGTACAAATTATCAACAAGGACTCCAAAGTTATTAAAGTAGGAAACCTTGAGAGCTATCGCGACTTTCTTGACATTCGCGACGCTGTAGAGGCTATTTGGGCTTTATGTCGAAAACCAGCGGGCGGGGAGATATTTAACCTCTGCTCCGGAAAGCCGACGAAGATGGCTGACCTACTTCAAATGATGATTGAGCACTGTGGACAAAAGCCGAAGATTGAAGTAGATCCATCGCTTTTACGCAACAGTGTTGATGTCTCTAAAGTATACGGCAGTTACCAAAAGATAAAAAACCTTTGTGGATGGCAACCCAAAAGAAGCCTCATCCAAAGTGTACAAGCAATGCTTGGATGAAAGTTGATAAATGATATGTTCGGCATGAGGCTCATAGAAAACGTTTTACAGAGAAAGTAATCCTCAGGCTCGAACACTTGAGGTTCTGTGCCGCAAAAGCATTACAAATAGCACAACAAGCTAAATTATCATTGACGTAAATGGTATCGAATAAAGAGATGCCCAAGATTGTATCAGAATCGGATACTCAAACAGCTAATATGAAGATATTACATGTTGGCCCTCTTATGCTAAGTCACGCCAGCGGCCTCCCAGAAAGTATTCTTGGTTTCGCTTCGGCGCAGATTGATATGGGGCTAAAAGTAGGTTTGCTTTCACCTTTGCCGTTAATTCAAAGTAAGTCGATGAAGCAAATACCTAGTGTTTGTCTTCTTGGAAGTCCTCACAGGACACATTATAATCCCTGGATAATCCCTCGGGATTGGATTCGTCACATACGTAACAAATTTGGCACTCCCGACCTAGTAAATTTCCACAGTACCTATATTCCCTTTAACATTGCACTTGCCCGAAGATGCAGACAGGTCAGTTGGCGTTATGTAATTACCGCGCATGGCGTAATGGGATGTCTGGCTCAGAATACTAAGCGAATAAAAAAACGCATCGCTAATTTATTATTTTTTCGGTCCTATGTTAAACATGCTGAGGCTATACACGCTTTCTCCGCTTCTGAAGCTAAGGAAATTCAAAAACTTTTCAAGGTTAAAAAGATCATTATAGTTCCCAACGGAGTTGAAGATTATTTTTTGGAGGCCTCAGAGAAATTAAGCCCGGCAGACTTGGGTGATTTTGGCAGCAAAGGTGATTTAATGCTGGGCTTTATCGGACGAATAGATGTTTACCATAAAGGACTCGACCTTCTGCTGAATGCCCTGAAACTTTTGAAATCCCAGATGGAGAGACCTATATGCAACTTATTTGTAATCGGACCCTTCCATACTAAAAAGGATGAACGGTCCTTTTGCAGGATGGTGGAATCGCTCGGCTTAAAAGATAATGTCAAACTATTGGGAGCCAAATATGGCAAAGAAAAGCTGCGGTACTTTCTTGCTTGTGATATCTTTGTTCATACATCTCGTTTTGAAGGTATGCCGATGTCTGTCCTTGAAGCTATGGCACTTGGACGTACCTGTTTAGTAACAGCCGCCACCAATGTCAGTGATATTGTTTGTGAAGGTGGAGGATGGGCATGCAAACCTGACTCGATATCGATAGCTGAAACAATTAAGTCTATTTATGAACAAAGGGATTCTCTGAAAGCTTTGGGACGACAATCGCACGAATTGATACAAACACGATTTACTTGGACAAATGTAGCTCAAAAGTTATATCAAGAACATAGCAAATTATGTTGCATTGGATAAAAGAGACAACTGTAATAGCAATTGTCAGGGTGAATGTTCGCTCACTGAACAACTTATGCTTACCTTGACATTACAAGCCAATAAAGAATATAGAGAAAAAAATTTGAAAATCAGCATATTTGGTATGGGTTATGTCGGTGTCGTTAGTGGTGCCTGTTTGCTTCGGGATGGCCATGAGGTTATCGGAGTAGATCCTGTCGCATCGAAAGTTACTGACTTATCACAGGGACACTCGCCTATCCAAGAACCTGGCGTGACCGAACTGCTGACAGAAGGATACGAAGCAGGCCGGTTTAAAGCAACGACCGAACCCTCCAAAGGCTTGGCCGGAAGCGATATGGTCTGGATCTGCGTTGGGACTCCATCGGAACCTAACGGCGATATAGATTTTTCAGCGGTCGATACAGTCATTGGTCAAATCGGCCGATCACTTCGCAACAGTCAAGACCGCCCCCTTGTAGTACTTCGAAGTACCTGTCTGCCCGGGACCACAAGCAACCGAGTAATCCCTCTTTTGGAAGAGGCATCTGGCCTGAAGGTAAGTAAGGATATCCGCGTGGTATACCATCCGGAATTCCTTCGAGAAGGCACAGCGGTAAAGGATTTCGAGAATCCACCGAAAATCATTGTAGGCGAAGCTTATCACGGAGCTGGAGATCTGCTTTTTAACCTGTATGAGAAATACGAAGCCCCGCATTTCCGCATGGAACCAGCCGAAGCGGAGATGGTTAAATACTGTGATAACCTTTTTCATGCCCTGAAGGTTACCTTCGCAAACGAAATCGCTTCGCTGGTCAGAACCTTAGGTGTGGACGCCCGTCGGATATCTGAGGTTTTCTGCGCCGACACGAAACTCAACATTAGTCCGGCTTACCTGCGTCCAGGCCCTGCATATGGTGGTTCATGCCTGCCGAAGGACCTTCGGGCAATTCTGCGACTTGCATCGCTTAATTCACTTCATTTACCAATGCTTCAAGGCATACCGGAAAGCAATGACATCCAGATCCATAATCTGATCTTACGTGTTCTTGCATATCGACCCAATTCTGTGGGAATAATTGGGCTAGCGTTTAAGTGTAATACGGATGATATGCGTGGTAGCCCCTATGTGAAGGTTGCCAAGTCGCTAATCGGTGAGGGGATACGTTTGCGAATTTACGACCCAGCCGTGGAACCCGACCGGCTGATAGGGAGCAACAAAGAACAGGTTCAAAAAGCCCTTGGTCACCTGGTGGATTTACTGGTTCCCTCTTTGGAAGACCTGTCCTCGACGGACTTGATCCTTGTGAACCATCCTATTGTAGATTCCGATCGTATTTATAATTGGCTTAATGCCGGAATCCGAATATTGGACCTAGTTGATATCAAAAGCGTAGACCGCATCGCCGATTTGTATGAAGGTATCTACTGGTAAACCCAAAGACATGCACATCCTTTATCTACACCAATATTTTGCTACGCGAAGAGGTATGACGGGTACACGGTCCTACGAGTTTGCCCGGTATTTAGTAGGGAGAGGTCATCGTGTCACGATGATAACATCGGGTTTTGCCAATGGTGAGTTTCCTGTGCCAAGAGGGAGGAAATATCTCGAAGTGGAATTTGAAGGTATTGGTGTGGTTTCGATAGCAGCAGCTTATAATAATCCTCATGTCGGTACCGGCATAAGTGGTTGGCAACGAATGATAAAGTTCTATCAATTCGCTAATTTGGCCGCGCATGTTGGCAAAAACCTCTATAAGCCTGACATCGTTTTTGCCACCCATACGCCTTTGACTATAGGGTTGGCCGGCATTAAGCTCAGTCGTTACTTCGACGTTCAATTTGTCTTCGAGGTCCGCGATCTCTGGCCTGATGCGCTAGTCAATGTCGGGGCTTTAAAAAATCCACTGGCGATCTGGTGGCTGCAGCGAATGGCAAAGAAGATATATGCAGTGGCAAACCACATCGTGGTACTGTCACCGGGTATGAAGGATGGAATCATCCGGATGGGTATCCCGACAGAACGTGTGACCGTGATTCCGAACGGCAGCGATCTGGATCTTTTCAAGCCGAACCTGGATGGGTCGGTCCAGCGCGGTCGGCTTGGCATAGGCAACCGATTCGCAGCTATTTACTTTGGAGCTATGGGTCATGCCAACGGGCTTGAATATGTCATTGAAGCTGCACGAATCCTGGCCGAACGTGGCAAAGACCACATCGTAATTGTCCTCCATGGAGACGGGGGAAGACGCCCGAATTTAGAAAAGATGGCCAGAGATTACAAGCTGAACAACTTGGTTTTTAGTGACTTGGTCCCCGATAAGGCCGAAGTAGCACGGATTGTAGCCAGCTGTGACGTTAGTATGACAATCTACCGGGCAAGTCGAGAACACACATGGTCACCGAATAAGATGTTTGATGCCCTTGCCGCCAGCAAGCCCGTGCTGATCAATGTATCAGGCTGGCTTGGAGAAATGATAGAGGACAACAACTGTGGCAGATGTCTTGATCCGCATCGCCCGGAGATGTTGGCCGAGGCATTGGAAGAATTGGCATCCAATCCGGATTTATGCCGAGAGATGGGCAATAATGCACGTTCACTGGCCGAGCGAGAATTTGACCGGGCCAAATTAGCCAGCCGTCTCGAACAAGTTCTCTCTGAGACTTTAAAAAAACATGATGAAAAATACGTCCTAAATTCGGACACTTCTACATACGGATTTGAGGAAAGATGAAACCTGAGGCTTTAAGTTGTGCTGTTGAGTGTATTATATGCAACCAATCAATGGTATTATATGGCCACGCCGACTATTACGACCGATCTTCACATTTCAAAACGTCAATATACTTTTGTAAGGATTGCGATATATTTTACAGACCCGTTGATAATGCAATTCGACTTGACCATCACTATGCCGCCAGTTATGTACAAAAACAAAATGAACCTGCGTTTTACGATGCAAGAATTCATTTGTTCGAATATTTGATTTCTCTCGTTAAGAAATATACAAACAGGAATTCTAATACCGAAGAACGCTGACTGAAACTCATGGATTTTGGATCGTCTTTTGGCCACTTTATAGAACTTGTGATTTACCATGACATATATGCTATTGGCGTGGAACTCAACGAAGATTTAATTATATCCAGCCAAAAAAAACTTGATTGTTTACAAAAACATCCGAGAACTGTCTGAAACAGTTGATGTGGTTATATCTATTGACTCGCTGTATTACGTCCCCAACCCCAAAAATGTCTTACTTGATATGAAAAACTGCCTCAAGCCTGATGGAATCTTTGTTGCTCTTCTAACAAACAGGAATTTGTACGCAAAACTGAGAGCTATACTCACATTTAAAGATGATTATGGCTCTATTGGGGATGCTTTGGTGAGCTATTCCCTAAAAGGATTCAAGAAATTATTGTCACTGGCTGGCTTCAGTATAATTAGGGTTATTCCCGATTACGGCAGGGGAAACAATAGTTTTAACGCCCGGATTCATAATTATAGCGAAATTGAATTAATCGTTTTTTCCATGGAGATTTTGCCTGATGGCTGAAGCAGATCTTCCAATGGTCAGTGTAATCGCACCTTGTCGCAATGAAGTGCTCTTTATTGAGAAGGCTATACGCACAATCCTTGAGAACGACTACCCCACAGAACTGATTGAACTATTGGTGATTGATGGGATGAGCACCGACGGCACTCGCGAGATTGTTGGAAGAATGGCTGAGCATGATGAACGCATCAGGCTGCTTGATAATCCTAAAAAGATTGTTCCATCAGCAATGAATATCGGCATCAAGGCCTCCCAGGGAGAATATATTTTAAGGATCGATTGTCACTCAACTTTTGCATCCAACTATATTTCAAAATGTATAGAGCTCTCGCGAAGGACGTGCGCCGATAACGTCGGAGGTTATATTATAACACTACCTGGTGCTGATACGCGGATTGCAAAGGCAATCATGGCGGCAACAAGCAGCAAGTTTGGTGTTGGGAATTCAACGTTTCGATTGAGCGGCCCCGAACAGGAAGCTGAAACTGTACCCTTCGGAACTTTTCGACGAAACCTTTTTGATAAGATCGGCTTGTATGACGAAAGACTGGTTCGCAATCAGGACATAGAACTAAACTCACGGATACGCAAGGCAGGTGGACGGATTGTGATTTCTCCCGATATAAGAGTTAATTATTACAATCGAGCTACCTATAGTGGATTATGGCGGCAGTCCTTCAACAACGGACTCTGGAATCCCTACACAATCTGGCTGACAGGAGGCGGCTTAGCTCTGAGACACTTCATACCCATGTTTTTTGTCATAGGACTATTCACTCTGTCCTTGTGTGCGGTTTTCCAGCCACCAGTTAAGTGGGTGTTATTAGGCTACATTCTGGTTTATCTTTGTTCGGCGGGATTCTTTTCTATCAAACATACTCGGCGTAATAAAATATTGTCCATCTTGGTTTTGTGGTCATATATAGTGCTACATATATCCTATGGCTTTGGTTCTTTATGCGGCCTTATAACAATACCATTGAAGTTTCCCTGTCGTGACAAGAATATATCGAACGAAGGACCGGTAGAGGGTACGGCTTAGCCTGTCAGAGAAATTTAAATTCAGTTTTACATACGAACTACACCATGCTAAGACCAGCAAAGCGAATTCTTGATTTATTGATCTCTTTTCCCGCAGTTTTAGTTTTGTTGCCGGTTTTTGTCGCTATTATTATTGCTATAAGAGTCAGCAGTAAAGGGGCGGCCGTTTTCAAACAGGAGCGGGCGGGCAAGGGTGGCAAGCCGTTTACCTTTTATAAGTTCCGCACGATGAAAACAGGTGTTGATCCATTCGGATCAAGCCCAAAATCCGGTGATGATCCTCGACTAACGAAGATAGGAAAGTTTCTACGTGAATATTCACTCGATGAGCTGCCGCAATTGCTCAACGTACTAAAAGGGGATATGAGTATCGTTGGACCGAGGCCGTTGTACGTGTCGCAAATGTCGGAATGGAATGAGCGACAAAAGAAGCGGATTCTTGTTAAGCCGGGGCTAACGGGATTGGCGCAAATATCAGGCCGGGGGGAACTGACACGTGAGGAAAAATTTGAGCTCGATGTCAAGTATGTAGAAACGGCAAGCTTCTGGGGAGACATAAAGATAATTCTGCTGACCGCTATNNTAAAGATAATTCTGACGACCGCTATCCAGGTGTTTCGGCGAAAAAGTATCTATGAAAAAAGATACTCTCAAACCGAATATACACGGGGAGAAAATTCCAATAGTCAATAAACATCTCACTTCACCGTTACTTGCGCTGCTTCTTTTGGGTCCGGTAGTTTCGGCTTTAGACCCGGAAGAAATACTAATCATATCGAATGGAAACAACAGCCACTCCGTCACAATTGCTCAACACTACTGCAGCAAGCGAGGCGTGCCGACGGACAATATTCTTACTCTGTCGTTAGGGGCCGAGCTTAGTTATACAATCACCAGGGCCAACTACGAAAAACAGATTGCAGAGCCGATTCGAGAGAGATTATTAAGCCCCGGCACCGGCGGGCAAATCAAGTGCCTTCTCACAACATACGGCATACCAATAAAAGTCCAAGGACGAGGGCCATTGAAAGGCCTGGAAAACAAACTAAAACAACTAAGAGGATTAGCCGAACAGGAAAGAAACAAGATTGAACAGTTAAATACTAATGATCCAGGAAAATCGGCCAGGCAGAAAGAAAAAGTCAATCGGAAACTTAAGCAGTTGCAATACGAAATTAATCGCATTACCGGCAAAGAAACAGGGGCTTCGGTAGATAGTGAATTATCAATGGTGTTATCCAGTAATTATGAGCTATACCGATGGCAGCCAAATATACTCAAGAATAATTCGCCGGGTCTGAGTCTTAATACGCTTATGGTATGTCGCCTTGACGGACCCGGGACTCAGATAATCAAAGGTTTGGTAAATAAGGCAATAGCCGCGGAGAAAACGGGTTTAACAGGTGTTGCCTATATTGATTCGCGTGGTATAGCAGAAAACAATAATCGTTATTCACTCGGTTATTTTGATCAGTCTCTTCGGGAACTGGCGGCTTTTACAAGGTTGCGGACCGAATTGACCGTTAAAGAGGAACGCACAGAAGAACTTTTCGCAGCCGGCACCTGTCCCCGGACAGCTATCTATTGCGGCTGGTACAGCCTGAAAACTTATATCGACGCCTTCGATTTTGTAGATGGCGCGATAGGGTATCACATCTCAAGCTGGGAGGCGGTTGACCTTCGCGACCCAAACAGCAGCCAGTGGTGTCCGGCTATGCTCAAGGATGGGATAACAGCGACATTAGGGGCGGTGGCTGAACCATATCTTCATTCATTTCCTGAGCCGAGAGCATTTTTCACAGAGTTATTCAAAGGCCGCTGTCTTGTTGAGGCATACTATCACACAAAACCGTTCAATTCGTGGCAACTGGTCTTGATAGGTGATCCCCTATATAGACCTTTCAAAAAGCCTTAGCTTCTAAAGACTGACAGCATACGAGCTACGTGTTGGTGGAAGCCCGGGCTCGGTGACAGTGAAATATCTCGATGAGGTAAGTCGTAATAACGACAGCCACGATTCCTATGGCGGCAACGATCACATCCTGCAATCTGAAGTCTCTTCCGGAAATTACAGAAAATAATTTCGCCGCGACTAAAAAACCTACCGGTAGTGCTGACACCACTATTAGCCATTTGAGTTTCGGAGTTTTTGTGGGCAGAAAAAGGCTGATATTTTGAATCCACAGCATCGTGAAAAAGCCGTAGGCAAATAGAAAAAATGCCAGGTTTGCCGCCGGTGGCAGTAGCTCAGAAAGACTTACTCTCGTTAAATTTGTCAGAGCAAAAATAACAATACCCGTTACCACAAGAAATGCAGGCCAAAATGTGAAAAACGTCAGCAAAATCAAGCCTGTAAGCACACCCCAAAGGTCGGCGAAAAAATCCATAATATCGCAGCTACGCCCGACCACAACACCCTGAAGTAACTCGTCAATAATACCATAACAAACGGTTACTAAAAGTACCCACCAGACAGCAGGTTTGCGCCAGTTCACTTTCCTATGAGGATTGATTGCGCCCCATAACAGGAAAACCAGTACCAGATAGGCCATAAAGTGCAGGCTTTTATCGGACACCCCGGCTTTGCGAACCATAGATGGAATCGGTATATGTGCAAGAACGAAAAGCGTAGGCCAATAAAACAACAATGATATTATAATTAGCTTTTGTCGGCGAAATAAAGCCATTAAGAGCACCTAAACACTCATCAGGTTTAAAAAAATTGCCAAAACAATAATATTTCGACCCTTTTAGGCCTAACCTTAATTTTACCAGATATTTGTTTATGATGTAACGGATAGACTGGTAAAATTGGAGAAAAGCCAAGTTCGATTCAATGAAAAAAGGGAGAACTGAAAGGATGATTGGCACCGGCAGATAATACAAAATTGGTGTATAGATTTTTAAATTTTGAGAAATGCTTTCTATTGNNGGAGGACTTAACAATGAAGCGTTTTATAATTCCTGCGATTATTATAGTCGTTTTCGCAGCCCTTTGCCCCGGACAGCGCAGGTCTCGTGTTTCTCCCCTAAAAATAATCCAGCTTACTGAACCGAGTTTAACTGGTTCGGTTAGTTTCGAGGAGGCGCTGGCCAAGCGTCGAAGTGTTCGTCAGTTTACGAACCAACAACTCAAGCCGGCACAGATTAGCCAACTTGCGTGGGCCGGCCAGGGCATAACAGAACCCGTCAGAGGACTTCGAACGGCACCTTCAGCAGGAGCGACTTATCCAATAAAGCTATATTTCGCCACGCAGGATGGACTGTTTGTTTACAACACCGAGGAACACAGTCTGGAACAAACCTCAAACCTGGATGTACGGGGCAGATTGACGACGACCAACGCGCCGTGCAATATCCTTATCGCAGGCTCTGAGAGAAATCTTGCGGTCCAATTCCGCGGCGAGGCAAACAAATATATGCTATTGGAAGCCGGTCATATCGCTCAGAGTATACAACTACAAGCTGTCTGCCTTGGTCTGGGGTCCGTACCAATCGGCGGTTTTGATGCAAGGGGCGTCAAAAGAGTATGCAGGCTTTCGAGGGGTCTTGAGCCACTTTTGGTTATTTCCGTTGGTTATCCTGCTGCTGAGACAAAAACAGAAGATGACAAGGAGGAAACCGATAAAACGGAAGACAGAAAGGAAAAAAAAGCAGTGTTGATTGTCAGCAGGGAGAATTTTCGTGATGAAGAGCTTTTTGAAACAAGAGGTATCCTAACCAATGCGGGAGTAAAGACGGTCGTAGCAAGTTCAAAGACAGGAGCCATAAGGGGTATGCTTGGACGTTTAGCCGAGGCAACAATTCTTGTGAAAGACGTTGTCGTCGATGATTACGATGCGGTAATTTTTATAGGCGGTTCGGGTGCAATGGAATATTTCCACAGCAGATTTGCGTGGAATATTGCCCGCGAGACAGTGCAAAAGAAAAAGGTTCTTGGTGCAATTTGTATCGCACCTGCAATCTTAGCTAATGCGGGTTTGCTCAGCGGTGTACGATGTACCAGCTTCTTATCCGAACGGGACAGACTCCAGAGGGCCGGTGCTCTATATACCGGCGTTCCCGTCGAACGGGACGGGCTTATTATAACGGCGAGCGGCCCAATGGCTTCGGTCCAATTTGGCAGAGCTGTCGCGGACGCCCTGGCCGAAAAATAATAACCTTTACTTATAAATACAATCGGTAGTTTTTCCAGGAATGCCTGTTTACAGGTTACTAACCGTCCTTTTTTGCGTTGTCAAGCCGGAAAAAAATCACAACAAAGGAGTATCATCCAGCTATCTGAAGATAAATCTTATATCACGAACAAATTCATACGAGAAATTACGGTTGACAATCACCTCGTAGTCCGGATAATAGCTTGTGTGTTCATCAGGATTCCACATTTTAGTCCTGCTGAGAGGAAGGAAACAGCCGATGCAAAGATTTGGAGGTTAATAATATCATGAACAGAAAAACGAACTCGTCCAAGGGGCTTGATAATTTCAAAAACAGTGGGTACATAATTGGCCGTCGCGATTTGCTCCGGGCCACCGGCGCCGCGGTACTGGCATCTTCGGCCTTTCCGCTACACTGGGTAGCCGGCGCCGAAAAGAAAAAACAGAAGATACTTTACTTCACACGCTCGGCCGGCTTTGAGCATGGCGCCGTCAAACTCAAGGATGGTAAGCCCAGCATCTCCGATAGAACTCTCACGGAATTAGGTAAACGCCACGGCTTCGAAGTCGTCTGTACGAAAGACGGCCGGGTCTTCGATGGCGACCTCGATCAGTACGATGCCATCGCCTTCTACACAAGCGGCGACCTCACCAAGCCCAACAAAGCCAAGACTCCACCAATGTCGCCCGAAGGTAAGAAAAAGCTTTTGAACACCATCGCCGCCGGCAAAGGCTTCGTCGGCTTCCATGCAGCTACGGATTCCTTCCACTCCAAGGGCCCCAGAAACCAGAACCAGACCGAGGTCGATCCCTATATCGCCATGCTCGGCGGTGAATTCATCAAACACGGTGCCCAGCAGGAATCCATTATACGCGCGGCCTCTCCAAAGTTTCCCGGGGTAAAACAATTCGGAAAGGTCCAAAAACTCAAAGAAGAGTGGTATGCACTAAAGAATTTCGCCAGGGACCTGCACGTGGTCCTCATTGAAGACAATGAAGGTATGAAAGGTGACTGCTACCAGCGTCCGCCATTTCCGATGACGTGGGCCCGTATGCATAAAAAAGGCCGTGTCTTTTATACCTCCTTCGGCCACCGCGACGACATCTGGACAAATCCCCAGGTTCAGGGCATTATCGTAGGCGGCTTAGCCTGGGCAATGGGCAACGTCAAGGTCGACGTAACACCCAATATCGACAAAGTCACACCAAAGGCCAGTCAGTTGAAATACTGATTCAGCCTCGGCAAGCATACGAATCATTTGGACAGGGTGGGTTTCGTAACCAGCAACCCACCCTTCTGTTTTGCGCTCGGCCAATCCCAAAAATCCTTGCAAAGACCTCTGCTTTAAAGTAAATTTTACGCATCAATCGAACGACCCGTTTCGATAATGAAAGGAGTGCATCAATGTCCAGCCAAAGACGTTTTTTTAGCTCAGTATTGCCTGTTAAAGTAGTCTTCATCTCACTGATTTTTGCCGGAAGCATTTATCTTCAAACCGGTTCCGCCAGGGCGGACACGACGAAACCCGATTGGGAAAATCCCGAAGTCATAGGGATAAACAAGGAACCCGCCCATTGCACTCTCGTCCCCTACCCCGACACCAGGATGGCCCTCAAGGCCGACCGCACAGCTTCGCCGTTCTATAAATCGCTCAATGGCAACTGGAAGTTCCACTGGGTCCGTAAACCCGCTGACAGACCCGTTGATTTTTACAAGGTCGAATACGATGTCAGCGACTGGAAGGAAATACCCGTCCCCTCCAACTGGCAGATGCACGGCTATGGAATCCCCATTTACCTCAATATTCCTTATCCCTTCCCGCCCAATCCGCCACATATACCTCATGACTACAATCCTGTCGGCTCCTATCGTCGACAGTTCACTTTCCCAAGGAAATGGAAAGACCGACAGATTTTTCTCCACTTTGACGGGGTTAAAAGCGCTTTCTACGTCTGGGTCAACGGCCTAAAAGTTGGTTACAGCCAGGACAGCATGACAGCCGCCGAATTCAATATTACCCAATACCTCAAGGCAGGTGAAAATACTCTTGCCGTCGAAGTCTACCGATGGTCGGACGGCAGTTATCTTGAAGACCAGGACATGTGGCGGCTAAGCGGTATCTATCGAAAAGTCTACCTCTTCGCTACTCCACAGGTACACATAAGTGACTTCTTCGTTCAAACCGATCTTGACGACGATTATAAAGATGCCACTTTGATGGTCCGCCCAAGGATTGCCAACTATAACGGACGGAATATTAAGGGATGGATCATCGAAGCCCAGCTTTATGACCAGGAAAAAGATGCTGTTCTCTCTAAACCTTTGGTCAGAGATGTCTCGTCCATTATTGGTGAGAGATATCCTCAAAGAGGCAATGTCAAGTTTGCCCTGCTGGAGGGAAAAATTAAGAATCCCCGCAAGTGGACCGCAGAAACGCCCTACCTCTACACTTTTGTACTCACGCTCAAGGACGCCGATAAGCGGGTCATTGAAACCGAGAGCTGCCATATCGGTTTCCGTGAAGTTGAGATTAAAGACGGCCAGCTTTTAATCAACGGCAAATCCATCAAGCTGTTCGGCGTCAACCGGCACGAGCACGATCCGGACCACGGCCGGGCCATCCCTGTCAGCCGAATGGTCCAGGATATCAAAATACTCAAGCAAAATAACATCAACGCCGTTCGCACTTCTCACTATCCCGACGATCCCACCTGGTACGATCTTTGTGACAAGTATGGTATCTACCTGATAGATGAGGCCAACCTTGAATCTCACGGCCTGAAAGGATATTTGTCCAACGTCGCAGCCTGGCACACTGCTTTTGTTGAACGTGCTATCAGGATGGTTGAGCGAGATAAAAACCATCCAAGTGTTATCTTTTGGTCGCTTGGCAACGAAACCGGCTGCGGACCGAACCACGCCGCCATGTCCGCATGGATCAAGGATTACGATCCCACCCGACCTATCCACTACGAAGGCGCATTTGGCCGGCCTAAAGACCCCTACTACGTGGATGTTATCAGCCGTATGTATGCACGCATCCCGGAAATCGTTCGTATCGCCACAGATCCGGTTGATGTCAGACCGATGGTACTCTGCGAATATGCCCACGCGATGGGCAACTCCGTGGGCAACCTTAAGGAATACTGGGACGCCATCCGCTCTCACAAACGCCTTATCGGGGGATTTATCTGGGACTGGGCGGACCAGGGTCTCCGAAAGAAAAGCCGTGTTGGAAAGGAGTTCTGGGCCTATGGGGGTGATTTCGGTGACAAGCCCAACGACGGCAACTTCTGCTGCAACGGTCTGGTCCAGCCCGACCGAAAACCCAATCCTTCACTGTACGAGGTCAAGAAGGTTTATCAGAGAATTCATGTTTCACCTGTTGATATCATAGCCGGAAAGTTCCGAGTTCAAAACGAATACGATCTCTTAAACCTTGATTTCACTGATATCAGTTGGGAACTTTCCGCCGATGGCAATATCATTCAAAAAGGTACTCTGCCGAAACTGTCTTTAGTCGCCGATACCGAAGGGGAACTGCAAATTCCTTTCAAAAAGCCCAGGCTTCGACCGGGCAGCGAATACTGGCTCAAGATAACTTTCTCCCTTTCCGCTGATACTTCCTGGGCCAGGCGCGGACACATTGTCGCATGGGACCAGTTCCAGGTTCCCTTCGACGTCCCGTCAGCACAATTTGTTGACCTGGATACAATGCCGCCGCTCACGCTCAGACAAACATCTAAGAAAATCACCGTAACGGGACGTGGTTTTGAATTAACATTCGGAAAAGGGTCCGGAGCGCTTGAATCCTTCCTTTTCGGGAAAAAACAGCTCATTGCTTCGCCGTTAGTTCCAAACTTCTGGCGCGTGCCTATCGATAACGACAATGGAAACGGCATGCCCAGACGTCTTGGTGTGTGGCGTAATGCCGGACCCAAACGAACCGTAAAAGCCGTCAGGGCCGAACAGCTAAAGCCCCAGATTGTACGTGTCACTGCCGAAGCAACCATCCCTGTCGGAAAAAACTCGACTTATAAAACCGTCTATACTGTTTACGGCACCGGTGATATGGTTGTAAATGCAACACTTACTCCCGGTAGTGGCAGACTACCCGACCTGCCCCGGTTCGGCATGCAAATGGCCGTGCCCGGCCGATTTAACACACTGGCCTGGTTCGGCCGGGGCCCGCACGAAACCTACTGGGACAGAAAGACCGGCGCATCTGTCGGCCTCTATTCCGGCCCGGTTAATGAGCACATCCATACCTACGTTCGGCCGCAGGAAAACGGTAACAAATCAGATGTCCGATGGATGGCCCTGACCGACCGTGATGGCGTTGGTCTAATCGCTGTCGGGATGCCCACAATCGACGTCAGCGCCTGGCCTTATACCATGGAAGACCTCGAAAAAGCCAGGCACGTCCACGAACTGCCACAGCGTGATACGATAACGGTCAATCTCGACTACAAGCAGATGGGCGTCGGTGGAGACGATAGCTGGGGTGCGCGAACGCACCCTGAATATACCCTCCCGGCCAAAACCTACGGCTATTCCTTTCGCCTTACGCCCTATGAGCCGAAACTTGGTGACATAAGTTCCCTGATACGGCGAGGCTTGCCTGAGATGGACTAACTGCACCACCTCCAGTCCCAGTAGATCGTGAATAGTATAGAATATGCCCTTGAGATTACCGCAAAAAATGATATACTATGTTGTAATTAGATTACCCAAACAAATGTTTGGGTAGGATGGACTATCATCGGATTGGGTAATAAAGGCTCAGTATAAATAACTCATTAAAATGCTACTTACCAATTTAGGATTGATAGAAGCAAAATGAATACAGAAATTAAAAATACATTTCAACGCAAAATTCACTACGTTCTTTTATCAATATTGGTTTTGACCTTATTTGTCAGCTCGATTGTCATCGCAAAGACCATGACCGTCGAGATTAACTCTGTCGCCGACATTGAGAGGACCGGATATGAAATCCTGCGCCGGGATATTCATCGTCGCGGGCATATTTCAAGACATGCCCCGCAGACTTACCATAGGCAATCTTTGATTCTGAAATCCGACCGCGATCCGCTGGATGTTATATTAAGACGCACGAAGGTCCTGGTTAAAGATTTAAAGCAAATGCCGGACGCACCTGATCTGTCAAAATATGAAAAGGAATTAAAAAATCTACAGGCAAAATCCTCAACTGTAGCTCTTGAAGAAATAGAAGCACGTTATGAGTTGTTTGAAAAAGCATATAAGCTGCGACGTAAAATCGCCTTTTCAAATCCACTGCTAAACTTCGACAAGATTCTTTTCATCAAGCGGCATCGGCCAACCTTTAACCATATGTGCGACCAGTATTACGGAATTAATTCATTACCGGGCGGCGGGCTTTATATCTTATCCGATCCGTTCGGTGCGAATCCGAAGGTTAAGGATATTCTCAAGGATTCTGTTGTAGAAAAAGGCAGGCTCAAAGGTCAGAAACTTACGGACGGCTCATTCGTTTCACCGGATTTATCTTACGACGGTAAAACCATCCTGTTCGCTTATGTCGAGTGCAAGGGTGATAAGGCCCATCGCCATCATACCGATCCTTCAAAAGGACACTGGCATGAAGGTCGCAGCTATCATATTTTCAAAGTTAATCTTGACGGCACGAACCTAAAGCAGTTGACCGACGGGACATGGAATGATTTTGATCCATGCTGGCTTCCCAATGGCCGGGTCGTGTTCATCTCGGAGCGGCGGGGGGGCTATCTTCGCTGCGGCAGAGTGTGTCCGACCTATACGCTGTTCGACATGAATCCCGACGGTAGCGACATTAGGTGCCTCAGTCCGCACGAAACAAACGAATGGCATCCAAGCGTCACTAACGATGGGATGATTATCTATACACGCTGGGATTATATGGATCGTCACGGGTGTACGGCACATCTTCCGTGGATTACGACACCGGATGGCCGGGATTCCAGGGCGGTACACGGCAATTTCGCACCACGCGAGCTGCGTGCGGATATGGAGCTTGACGTTCGGGCTATCCCCGACTCGCACAAATTCGTTGCCACCGGCGCCCCCCACCACGGTCAGGCTTTTGGTTCCTTGGTCATTTTCGATCCACGCATCGAGGACGATGACGCGATGGCACCGTTAAAACGAATTACGCCGGAAGTTGATTTCCCGGAGACGCAGGGCGGCGCGCAGGTTTATGGAACAGCCTGGCCGTTAAATGAAAAATATTATCTTTGTGTTTACGATCCAACTATGCAGCCGGGGATTGGAAGCCAGGGAAAAAACCCTCTTCGTGGGAAATACGGTATTTATCTCGTTGATATCTTCGGTAACAAGGAGCTGATTTATCGCGACCCGGAAATCGCCTGCCAGAGCCCCATGCCCTTGCGACCAAGAACCAAACCACCCGTATTACCCAACAAATCTATACGTGTCGCCAAGGGACAGCCGGCCGAGGGCACACTTGCTCTTATTAATGTCTACGATACCCTGACACCCTGGCCACAGGATATGAAGATCAAGTCACTTCGGGTATACCAGATTGTGCCGATGTCCGTCCCATCCGGTGCTCCGCCACACGAAACGAGCCTGAGAGAGCCGACAGCAGGAGATTCGGTGGTTTTGGCCCGCTATGTACTTGGCACCGTGCCGGTTGAAGAAGACGGCAGCGCACATTTCAGTGTACCGGCAAGGAAGGAATTATTTTTCCAGGCACTTGATGAAAAGGGGCTGGCAGTTCAATCAATGCGTTCAGCAACGTATTTACAGCCGGGCGAAATGCTTGTGTGCCAGGGTTGCCACGAATCCAAACATCGCGTTCCGGAACCGCTCAAGAATTATCCGATAGCGATGCGCAGGGAACCTTCAAAACTCAAACCTGATGTGGACGGCACTAATCCTTTTAGTTATCCGCGACTGGTCCAGCCTGTTCTCGACAAGCATTGCGTCCAGTGTCACCAAAACCATCCGAACAAGGCACCGCGACTTGACCGGGAAGTTGTCGTAAAGGGCAGACAAAAGTGGTACGCGTCTTATCACAGCCTTGCGCCGCAGTACGGTTTCTGGCAGTACGGTCACCGTCACCGGACCATACCGGGGAAGTTCGGCGCCCGTGTCTCGAAGCTTTACAAGATGCTGCAACAGGGACATCACGATGTAAAACTTTCCGAAGAGGAAATGCATCGCATCACGGTCTGGTTAGATTCATGTTCAATCTTCTACGGCGTCTATGAAAAAGAGGGTGGAGTTGCTCAGCTTGAGGGCAAGATTGTCTATCCCACGCTTGAATAGAACAACAGTAAGTGTTTGGCGCCACCTATAAATTCGCTTTAAAAACCATCCGGAAATGAGGTCTGGATATCGGAGTGCAGAAAGTAAGGAACAGGACTCTTAGCGTCACCGAAAGAAAAGTTACACTTTATCATCCAGGGAATTATATCGGTTTGTAATCGGCAGCCGCCTGTCTTTTCCAAATGCTTTCGGCGTAATTTTTACACCCGGCGGAGATTGTCTTCTTTTGTACTCATTCCTGTCGACCATACGAATAACGCGCAGGACAACCTCCTTTGGCAAACCGGACTCAACAAGCTGCCGGGGGGATTTGTCTTCTTCAACGTATCCTTTGAGGATTTTATCAAGTAAATCATAATCAGGGAGGGAGTCTGCATCTATCTGGCCGGGCCTTAATTCGGCGGTAGGTGGACGGTTTAGCACATCGGCAGGTATGATTTGCCGTCCGGCCGTTTTGTTTATGTGCTGAGCCAACTTGTAGACCATTGTTTTGGGGACATCCTTTATAACGGCAAAGCCGCCGGCAGTGTCGCCATAAAGAGTCGCATAGCCAACAGCGGTTTCGCTTTTATTGCCGGTTGTTAATACCAATGAGCCATACTGGTTGCTCAGTGACATCAGGATACCACCTCTAATTCTGGCCTGCAGATTCTCGTAAGCAATGCCTTTGCTGTCCCAGCCGGGCGCTTTATTTAACGCCTGATCGAACTGCTTAAGTATAGGCTCAATCGGGATGGTAAGGAATTCAATGCCCAGGTTCTTTGCCGTTATTTCCGCGTCGGCTATTGTCTCGGGACTGTTGAATTTCGACGGCATCGTTATGCCGACGACATTCTCCGGTCCCAAAGCTGCAACGGCAATGGCGCCGGCGACCGAAGAATCGATGCCGCCACTTAGGCCGAGCAAGACTTTCTCAAAACCATTTTTCCGCGCGTAATCTCTTGTTCCGAGCACAAGCGCCTGATAGACTTCTTCGAGCACATCCGTTGGCTGCTGAGTCCAGGGCTTTAACGGTTTGACCTGTACAGTTCCATCTGCGGCGGGGATGACATCGGCAATTATTAAATCTTCGGCAAACGCCCTGCCCCTGGTAATAAGTTTGCCGGTAGAATCAGCAAAGCAGCTCGATCCGTCAAAAACCAATTCATCCTGTCCGCCAATAAGATTGCAATATGAAACAGCGCAAGTAAATTTCTTTGCGCACCGGCCGACTACTTCCTGTCTCTTGTCAATCTTGCCCAGATGGAAGGGGGAGGCCGATATATTTAGAATCATTTGTATTTGGTTGGTATTATCAAGTAAGCCGGCCAGCCATTCTATATCCCAGATGTCTGCACAAATGGTGACGGCAACATTGAGCCCGGCTATATTGATTATTACTGACTCAATGCGGGGCTGGAAACATCTCGGTTCATCGAAAACACCATAATCAACGAGCAGGCCCTTTCGATAGATTCTTTCTATTTGTCCAGCCCGCAAAACAGCGGCAGAATTGTATGTATTTTCTCTATAAGTTTCTGCAAAGCCGACTACTATCGTTTTATCCGGACAGTCAGCGGCGAGTTTATCGACAATCAGGCGATTGTCCTGTAAAAAATGCTTTTTTAACAGCAAATCTTCCGGTGGGTAACCGCAAACAGCAAGCTCGGGAAAGGCCAACAAATCGACATTTGACTCCATTGCCTCGGCCCAGATTTTTTGCATCTTCTCGGCATTGCCGGCTAAATCGCCCACGATGGCGTTAAATTGTCCTAACGCTACCCGCATAATGCGTTAGGTTAACAAAATATCCGCTCGTTACAACAGAAATTCCTTTCCGAACTTATGGATATCAGGATATAAGTTGTAGTCATTACAAAAGAGGCTATAATAACGGGCCTATTTAAGCGACCGCAGACAATTTGACAGAGGCTGTATTGTATGGATTTGAACCTTTTTGACATCGGTGTGTTTCTTGCTTTTATCGGGGCAGTCGTTGGTTTTAGTATGTTCAAGAGCCGTAAGGAGAAGACCAGTGAAGATTATTTCCTGGCCAGCCGGGGCTTAAAGTGGTGGTTAATCGGGCTTTCCATCGTGGCCGCCAACATATCGACGGAGCAGTTTGTGGGGATGGCGGGCCAGGGTGCCGGAAGCGTGGGGCTGGCGGTAAGCAACTGGCAACTGGTCGGCAGCATCGGCATTGTGGTGATTGCCTTTACATTACTACCCCGCTTTCTTAAGGCGGGTATTTATACGATGCCGGAATACCTCGAATATCGCTACAATTCCACAGCACGTGCGCTTATGGCATTAACAACGGTTGTGATTTACGTGGCGGTCCTGCTGACGGCAGTTCTTTACTCGGGTGGATTGACGCTGCGAACGATTTTCGGGCTCAGTATGAGGCAGGGTGTGTGGTTAATCGGACTGATAGCGGCGGTTTACACAGTTTGGGGAGGTCTGAAGGCGGTGGCGTGGGCCGATTTGTTCCAGGGATTGGCTTTGCTTATCGGTGGTATAATCATTTTCTTCTTAGGTTTGCACGCATGTGGAGGTTGGGGACAGTTTTCGGCAACGAACGCAGACAAATTGCATATGATTTTGCCGGCCGACCATGGGGGGCTGCCCTGGACGGGTGTGCTCAGCGGCATGTGGATTGTTATCATTTATTACTGCGGCCTGAACCAGTTTATTGTGCAGCGTAATCTGGCGGCCAAGACGCTACGCGACGGTCAATTGGGCGTTATATTCGCCGGAGCGTTGTGGCTGATAGTGCCGTTCGCGATTGTGATGCCGGGACTGATGGCGTCGGGTCTGTACAAAGCCGACATGGCCGTCGAGGCGGACGAAGAAACGAACGCCGAAGTTTTGGCACATTATGAGAAGACGAAGGGCAATAGCGGAGAACTTGTTATATATAAAGGCGATGATGACTGGCAGCAGCGTTTCCCGGAGAAGGCGAAGGAACTGGAAAACTATAATTCGACAGTCGAGCGAACGGCGGAGAATCTTGGCCGAAAAACAGAGGTCAAAAATCTGATTGGCTACAAGCATGACGCGGCGTTTCCACTGTTAATCCGCAACCTGGTTCCTGATGGTTTGCGGGGATTTATGTTTGCGGCGATTGCCGGGGCGGTCATCAGTTCTCTTGCTTCGATGTTAAACTCAGCTTCCACGATTTTCACGATGGATGTATACAACCGGATGTTCGACCGTAATGCTTCTCAGAAACGTTTATTGCTTCTGGGGCGTGTGACGACATTGGCTTTTGTAGTTGCAGGTTGTCTGCTTGCGCCTCGGCTGGACAACCCGAAGTTTGGTGGAGTTTTCCAGTATATTCAGCAGTTTCAGGGATATATCTGGCCGGGTGTTGTGGCGGCCTTTCTATTTGGTATGATAGTGCCAAAGGCGCCTTCTGCGACGGGGGTTGTGGCGCTGATTTTCGGACCGATTATCTATGGACTGTTTCAGGCATTCGCAGGGAAAGTGCATTTCCTGATTCAGGTCGCAATTACTTTCCTGCTCTTACTTATAATTATGGGATTAATCACCTTCTTTAAACCATTAGACAAACCAAAGGAACTACCGGCGCGTGAGGACATCGAAATAAAGACAATGCCTGAAGTGAAACTGGCAGGTGCTCTTGTGCTGGCGGCGGTGGTCGCTTTCTATATTATCTTCCGTTAAGTAACAGCTACTAATCTGAAGCCGGGATGACATCAAGCTCGGCTACTGATGCAAATATCTGATCATCAAATCCCGAGACTGCAACAAAACGAATGAACCTGGCGTTTTGGTTTTTAGCAAAAGCAATCTTTTTCTTATTACGGCCTTTCTGAAACTTTCCACTAGCTACCGCATTGCCCCAGTTTTTACCATCCGTGCTTATATACACTTCGTACTCTGCAATCCAGCCGTTCGACATGTCCTGTCGGGGTAGATATGTGAGTCCTTTGATTTCGGTCTGATCCTGAAGCTCAATTGTGATTTGGTGAGGGTATTTGGGGGCGTTCCCTTCCCACTCAGTATGCCAGATGGTAGCGGGATTGCCGTCAATAGCATTGCCGCCTTCGTAACCGACAGCTTCACTGTCGACGTTTATTACTTTGGCTTTGCTCAATAAAGGCGGCTTCCTTAGTAGACTTCGGATTAGACCGATTTCGGTGCTGTGGCGTGGGGCAAAACGGTCGCTTTCCATATACTCAATAAGACTGTGAAGCATCTGCCTGGCCACGGGGCGTTTGTCGAGGTCAGCTGCGCAGGTCGATGCTGCAGACAAGGAGCTTGCCACGACCAACTTTAGCTTCGAAGATAAGCCCAAGTTTGCGATTTGTGTTCCAGTCGTCAATGACCTGGACGATAGGTCGAAGGTCGGGGGGGAAGTCGTCGAGGATCATGAATTTGGATTTTGTCACCAGGTCCCACCACTGCCAGTTGCTGTGAAATTCGGTTGGGAATTCTGACAGGGCCGGGTGCTTTGGATTACAGAGAATCCCAAGTGTGTGCGGCGGCTGTCTTCTGGTCCATTGCGTGTTCCAGAAGATTGTCGTAAAGCCCGCGGGTATGTCACTATCAATCGTATTCAATGGTGGCATCAACAATACTTTTCTGCCTTCCTGTAAAGCGCTCACAACCTGCTCATCCAGACTGTCGGCAATTAGTATCTTCTCAGGGGGTCTGTTATTCAAGTCAGCGGGGTAAACCCATAAATCCCAGCTGTTTGAAAAATCTGTGCCTTTCAGTGATATAGTAACAGTCAGCTTCGCAGGTACAGCTACATCAGCAAGCGGTAACTCTATCTTTCCCAATTGGATTCCGTTGCCGATAGAGATGGTGCGTGAAGGAAATTTGCCGGAAGCCACTTCCCGACCGCTTTGTTCGTTTATGGACCAGGTAATAACAGCATTTTGGATGGGAGCGGGTCCGAAGTGAGCGATTTCGGCGTCGGCGGTGAATGTTTCTGCTGTTGTCCAGATTCGCTTTTTCATCCGCAGGAGCGGGACGGTCTCGCTGCAAAAACGGTTATGCTCTTCGGCTTCGATGTATCCCTTGGAGCCCCAGAAGGGATCGAGGATTCCGACGAGGGCGGTACCCTGACCGGGGAAATCGTGAATGTCGAGAAGCTGGAATCCACCGAAGCCGGGCGTTCGCAGGGCGGATTCTATCTCTTCTTTATAGAGCAGGGCCTGCAGCTTTCCCGAGGCCATCAGGAAATCATCGGCCTTCTCGAGCATGTGGTTGTCGGCGAGTGATTCGCGGAATATTTCGAAATTGAGGGGCCGGAGGACGCCGGTGTATTTTTTAATTTCCTTAAAGTTGGGATATACACACCACTGGCCTATCTCGTGGCTGACGACGGGGACGTCGTATTTTTGTATGAAGTCGCTGTAGTCAGTGACGGTCTCGGGTGGATTCGCATTGAAGCGGCTTTTCAGGCCCGAGCCCCATTGGTGACCGCGTGGTCGCGGGGTGCTGTGAAAGTCGCTTTCCGGGATGATGGGCCAGCCGGCTGCACTGGTATAAACGCGGCGAGGGTCTTTTTGCTTCCAATAGTTAACGAGGTCGCCGAGAAATCTTTTTTGATTACCGCCGCCGGGCTCGTTGCCATAAGCGAGCATGCAAAAAGACGGGTGATTGCCATAGGCTTTTAAAATACGGTCGCCCTCGTCATAAATGAACTTGTCGATGGATTTGCCATTGCCTATAGTTGTCCATGCGGGGCATTCGACATGAAGCATAAATCCCATCCGGTCTGCGGCCTCAAACGCCGCCTCGGGCGGGCACCAGGAATGAAAACGCATGTGGTTGAGTCCATGAGCTTTGGCGATTCGGAAAATCCGTAGCCACCCTTCGACGCTCATATCAGGATAACCGGTGAGCGGGAAGATGGAACATTCAAGCGTACCACGCAGGAAAGTAAGCCGGTCGTTGATTGTAAACTGTGTGCCCTTCGTGCCAAACCGGCGCATCCCAAATGTAACAGTTTTGGTGTCGTAAAAGAACCTGTTGTCTTTATCGGCCGAGAGCGATATTTTCAACTTGTACATCGACGGAGAAAACTCATCCCAGAGCAAAACGTTGTTACCCATCGAATAGTCAATCTCAACGGTCGTCTCGGGTTCACCGGCCGTGAATTTAATGCTCCGAGGCCCAACTGAATGTTTTCTGTCAGAATTCCAACTGTTGGCAGTAATTGTCAATTTTCCGATTATATCCCGGCCTTCAGCGCTGCCGACCGTAACGCGAACCAACGCCCTCTTGTTTCTGACATCGGGATAGACCTGGACGTCGCTTATCCATACGCGGTGTTCAGCTTGCAGCTGGATTCGGCCGACTATGCCGTTCCAATTTGACTGGGTGTGGTCGGAGACAGAGTGGGCATTTACTCCAACGTTATATTTCACGGCATTGTCCACACGAATAGTAAGCAGATGTTTGCCGGGTGTCATCAACTCGCTAAGGTCATATAGATGCGGCGTACATAAACTGTCCTGCATGCCGGCGGCAACACCGTCCACCCAAACCTTTGTTTCCCAGTGACAGCGTTCCAGAAGTAGAGTAATTCGCCTGCCCCGCCATTTTTTGGAGATATCGACCTGCTTCTGATACCAGGCAGGTCCGACGTAATGTTTGACAGGCGTCAGCCAGAAAGGAATTTTCACATTTCCCGGCCGGCGGTACTGTTCATATTTTGAGTCAGTAAACCACGAGCGGTCTATAATCCTTCCGGTCCATTTGGTATCGACCGATATATCATCTCCGAAGCCATTTGCTGCAGTAGAGCCGGGCAGCTTGATTCGTTCGATAAGTTTTCTGCCGTACCACTTCTCCTTTTCGCCCAAGTTCTCGGGATCAAGCTGGAATCGCCATTGACCTGCTAATGATATCGTCCCCCGCTGCCGATCCAAAGCTGCCCCCGATCCGGAATACACATTTCCTGTTTCCCGACAACCGGCACAGGCTATTATCACAATGCCCGTTGCTATTATCACTATTGATCTGATAACCTCACGTTTCAATTTGGTCCTCCTTAATAAGAAATATTATCAGCCGGGCTCAGGCAGATTATTGTACCAAGTGTATCTGAGAGCCACTATAGCAGAAAGCGACAAGCCAAGCCATACCATCGAACTAAGATACCAATGGCCCACGAGGTACATAGGAAACAGATACAAGCCCGTAATCGCAAGCATGGCAAGTACGACATTGACGATTGTCAGCGATACACTTTCGGATTTGCCGGTCAATTCCTCAGCGGATAATTTCGATTCTTCTCGAATCGGCTTCCACAGCCCAAACGGGCGAACGGATGTATAGAAGTTAACGAGAACGTCGTGACCAACCGGTCCGGTTGCCAGGGATACCGCAATACTGGCAAGCAACGAGACCGCGCATATAGAAGGAAACACATAGTACACAGGTGCATCGGGGAAGAAAAGAATTATAAAAGACAAGATAATACCGACAAAGGTCCCCACTGAATATCCCCAGCCGTTGATGCGCCACCAGTACCATCTGAGCACATTCGGTATGGCCATACCCGCTCCAAGCACCATCATCATCCAGTTCCATATCTGGGCAATCGAATCGACCATCATACCAATGATAACTCCTATCAACACGACAAGAAAAGTTGCCAGATGGCTGAATCGAACAGATTCGGCATCGCCGGCCTGTGGACGAAAGTACTGCTGCCAGATATCGCGAACGATAAACGAAGCACCGCTGTTGACAGTCGAGCTAAAGGTCGACATAAAAGCGGCCAGCAGGCCGGCAATGACAATCCCCCTGATTCCCTTCGGCAAAAGTTCCTGCAGCACCACGGGCATCACCTGTTCGGTATCCTTAATATTCGTAATTAAGGTAAGACCCAGAAGGGCAATCCCGACAGCCATTGCCCAGCGGACAATTAGAAAAAAGCTCCAGGCCGCCCCGACCTTGGCGGCATCGCGAGCATCGCGGGCAGCCAGAAACCGCTGGAAATCATACATCTGAGCCGGTCCGCCTGCATTCAGCAGCAGGCCCTTTAAGACCCATACAATTACAAGGGCACCAAAAAATTCAAAATTTGCGCTCTTCGTTCCTGCAAATTCCTTTATGCGCCACGGTACGTTTAATGAAGTCCAGCCCTGCGGCAACTGAGACAACAGGTCAGGGGTCAGCTTCGACCACGCAATATAGGCGATAAATATACTGCCGAGGGTTAGGATAACGGTCTGGATTACATCGGTTACCACGACGCTGTAAAGTCCGCCGAGAATAACGTAGAGAGTGGTTATGCCAATAATCGTTACTGCAAGAACGTCGGGTTCGTATGTCGAGAGTATGTTTTGCAGCCGGGGAATTGACGTGTATTGGGCAAGTGATTCAAGCGGAATGTACACGGAGGCAAATTTGCCGATGCCCTGATAAGCATACCCGATGAAACTGGCTATGGTGAGCACGGCCATCACTGCGTAAGCGGTTCTTGCTAATTTGCCGCCGGCGTCAGTCCCGAAGCGTGTTTTCATCCATTCAGCGGCTGTCATCACATTCGAGCGGCGCACCCACTTGCCCATATAGCTCATAAAAAACGCACCCATCAAAAAGCCCCACATCCAGTGGTGCCACATCGACTTCATTCCGAGGACAAAGAGGATTGAAATAATCCACATAGTGCCGGTGATGTCGAAGTTGGATACGGAGCCGGACATTGCCAAAGCCAGCCAGTGAAGGCTTTTGCCCCCCAGAAAATAAGCCCCAAGATTCCTTGATGCGCGCTTTTGATACCAGAAACCCAAACCTATTACAACGCTGAAATAGAGAAGTACTATCGCGTAATCAATTGAATCCATATACGACCGCTCCGCGTTTAAGATGCGTTATTTGAATCTCCATTTACTGCGTCAAACATCGCCACTACGTTGGCCGGTGGTATGTTTGCCAGGATATTGTGGACCTGTTGAAAAACAAAGCCTCCGCCGGGATGAAGAATCCTTACCTGCTCTTTTACGTTTTCAGCAACCTGTTGAGGCGTGCCATTGGGCAAAATGTCCCTTGTATCGCAGCCACCACCCCAGAAAGTGATATCTTTGCCAAATTCGGCTTTCAACCGGCCGGCATCCATACCTGAACAACTAATCTGAACTGGATTGATGGCATCGACACCGGCCTCGATTAAGTCGGGCATCAGCTCAAGAACTCCGCCGCAGCAATGAAGCATGACCTTAACATCGGCGAGCTTTTTTGCGTGGTTCCAAAGCAGCTTGTGACGCGGCTTGAAAAGCTCACGATACATCTGCGGTGAAATCATGGGCCCGGTCTGCATGCCCAGGTCATCGCCAAAGAGAATAATATCGATATACTCACCTACAGCGGTAAGGAATTTCTCGAGATTGGCCAGATGAATCTCAACGAGCTTATCAAGAAAATCGTTAGCACGCTTCGGCTCGGCGGCCAGCAACATCATAAATTGGTCGTTGCGATAAAGGAACTGGCCGATTTCAAAAAGGTTACCTCCAAAAAGACCTATAATAGCACGGCCTGTCTCTTCTCGCAGCCGTTTTGCGCCTTCAGACAGCGATTGACTATCAATTGGGCCGGGAGGACTGGCAACCGCAGTCCACATGGACTCTTCAAGGGCGGTGGAAATGTTTTGCAAGTCGTCACCATCAAGAAAAGGATAGTGCGTCTGTTCAAAATACAATGTCCCATTCGGCATTTGTGCGAAAATTCTGCCGGTTTTCGACCGAATCACCCAACGACTATCGTCCCGTTCAATGTGTGTCCAGGAAGGTACGAGGCATGGTGTTCCATCCGGTAATGTCCACGGGGACCAGGATTCCTCATCCAGCGCGAAGCCCCGGCCCAGTTCAATCGTGTCTACGCCGAATCGGTCCAGCACATCCTCATCAACAATCGCCAATTGCTGGATGACGTCATAAACGCGAATCGGCCTCGGCGGCAGGTCAAGAAATTCTCGTAATTTAGGATATGCCATCGCCGCTATACCGGAAGACCTGTGCCCTGAAAAATCAATAGGTACGCGGTCAGGTTGATTATGATTTAACGCTGCTAAAATTCGCTCTCTTGAGGTCATTTTTACTCCCTATCTGTCAAGTGGAACTCGCAAAGTAATAAATTCGTACGCCGCCATTTCTACAGGTCCTGTTACTTTGGCGACCTGCTCTTCGGCCAGGTTACTGAGCCATACAGTTTTCGGCGCCGGCTTTGTCCAGATAATTTTGGCTTTTTCAGGCCGGTCGGACGTATTAAAGAGTCGCACAATCCAGGCTTTTCTATCCTCACTTGGCTTAAAAGCAGTTACAACTACACCGGAAGGTTCAACACTTAAAATAGAATTTCTACTGGGGGTCTCTTTATCGACAGGCACAGCTATCAGAGGTTGGCTGCGCTCAATAGCAAACTTCGATACCCTGCCGGAATCGAACCGTCGATGAGGCATAATCGAATAACGGAACGTCGTTGGACCTTCCTGGCCCGCTTTGTAGTTGGTCTCCCAGTAGTTGTTCATCACGTAGGAATACAACGTTGTCGATGGCTTGAGCTTCTTTATCCACCCGACACCGCCGCGGGGATCGTTGGTAATCGCGCCAACTTCAACTAGCGGCGCATCAACCGTCGCCCAGGTAACACCGTAATCGGAATTGGACACATCGACCCATCGCTGGACTGTGAAATAATTCTTGCAGGCGCCGGGCAGTTGGTCTGTTTCCGGCCGAACGACAGCCCAGGGCGTGTCCATTCTCATAATACCTTTCGGCACATTGAAGGGAAAGGCCAGATGCACAGCCTCCTGTTCGTAAATCTTCTGCTTGTCGATGATGTTGATGATACCCACACGGTCCATACCGGCGACGAGACGCACCTCGCGCGAAAGCTTATTGCAGCCCGGCGCATCGGATTCTATCAGCAGCGATGCGACCAGCGGTCCATGTTCCTTAACGCTGATTTTGACCGGCCCGTTGCGCTGAGGGTCTTTGGGATTTCTGCCGGCCACGTAGAAATAGTCATTAAGGCCGATACCTTTTTCCCCTGCGCCGAGATCGACAGGCAGGTCTCTGTGTTTGAGGCTCGCAATCGCACCGGTCTTCTGGTCAATTGTGACAGTCAGGTATGAGTTGTGAACTGTCGGAGGGATTACTTTGGCGGGTCCGGGTACTTTCATACTGAGTTGATCAGGTGTTTTCAGGATGAAGCGTTTGGCAGAAAACGCCGGGATATCCCTTGCGATAAAAGCGATTTCGCCGGTTGATAGCCGTTGAGTAGGAACAGCTCCACCTTCAGCGCTGAACACAATGTCGCCGGCGAGTTTCCAGTGCCTGGGTATGATAACAAGGTCTCTTCGAGGCCACGAACAGGTATTGAATACATCAATTGCCGACACTTCCTTCGACTCGCTTCGGTGTCCTGCCAGAGCAGTGTTCAAAAGCTTACGCGACTGAGCATCCGCTTCAAGAGCAAAGGCCTGCTTTATCTTCCACTGGGCCTTCGTGAAATCACTGTCGGGTTGGCTGATGCTGCAGTGCGCGCCCCAGGTGTGTTCATCATAAAGTACCACCTCACGCCAGGCCTTGTAGAAATCCTCGGCTGAATACTTCGCTGGATTAAGCATCGCCCACAACGTCTCAGCCTGCACGAGGCGCTCGGCTGCATCACGGTTCAACGAAGTCTCAATCGCGGATGAACCCGCGCCGTCTTCCCAGTAAGGTGTGAAATCACCACGGGCACTGGGTATCTTATCACCATACCTGCGCTCAAACTCACGACACATCTCACTTGCTGTCGCTACGATCAGTCTCGGATAGGCATACTTTTCGTTCCATTTTTTCACGAAGTCACTGAGACCAGGATCCGGCGGGCCGTTGTCGCCGCCAATTGAGTAACGGACCTGAAGAATATCGTAAGGATACTCGGATTCTTCCAACCGCTTTAGGTACTCCAGGAGCCTGCCTCCACTGAGCCGGCCGCTGTGGAAAAGAGAATATCCTTCTCCGGCAACCCAGCACAGAACGTTGCGTTTTCCCGAGGGCGACTCCCAATAGAACGGCTTGTCACCCCAACTCGACAGCGTATAGCCGATGCGATGGCCCCGGTTTGGTCCAACAGAGAAATACTTCACTCCGCTTTGGGCCAGCACCGGCACAATGCCCCAGGTATATCCGGGCACATCAGTAATCATAGCTGAATCAATTGTAAAACCATAGCGCTGCCTCAGCTTCTGAGCGTAATCGACAAGCCGAATAAGTTCTTCCGGCCGGCAGAGAGCCGTCAATTCATTGCCGTACAGGGCATCCAGTCCAATCCAGCCTTTCCTAACGGCCTCGATGAATTGCTCCCGCTTTTCTTTCGAGGCCTGGTTCAGATAGCTGTCCACAGCCCAAAGCACTTCGACATTCCATTTAAACCGTGACCCGGGGGGATAGTCTGCGCTCTTTCGTGCCAGCTCAATGACCTGATCAAAGTAATCCCAATGTTTGCGTACCACATCCGTTTGCACGTGCGTGTAACCGATATCCACATGGGAATGGTGCAACACATAAACCTGCCATTTCCGGACCGGCTTGATGGTTACAGTTTTAGTGCCGATTGATTTGCCGGAAACTTTAATATCAACCTCGACCGAAGTGGGATTTTTCACCACGGGGGCAAGGCCCTCAACCAGCTTATAACCCGACTGAAGCGTCTGTTTAACCGATTGAGAACCATTAACCGTAACCAAGGCTTCAACGGGCTCACCTAGGTGCAGGACAGAGGCCATAACGGGCTGATAAAGCTTTCCACCGCGTTCAACCAGATATGACTGTGTGTGAACATCCAGTAGTTTGTTAGTGGCTTTGAGGGGGCCGGCCTCGACACCTATGGGAGTTTTCAGGGCTACATAATCATACAATATCCAGCTTCCCGTTGAAGAAGAGATTGTGATCGTATTCGTACCGGCTTCGATTACCTTAGCCGGGAATTCTATCTTGAGCAGGTGTTCCCGGCCCTTTTCGACCTC